>DASVBS010000077.1 GCA_036375715.1 Longimicrobiaceae bacterium
GCCAGGGCGGCCTGGGCTTCGTGATACTCGGCCTGCGCTGCCAGGAGCTCGGCTTGGGCCCGCCTTTCCGCCGCCTCGTAATCCGCCGCCTCGAGGCGCGCGATGATGGTGCCTTCGGGCACGAAATCACCTTCTTCGTACTCCAGCGTGGCCAGGCGGCCTGGCACCTTGGACGAAACCGATGCCTTGGTTCGCGCGACCACGTAGCCGTTGGCCGTGAGGCCGCCACCCCCGCCCGCGCCACCGCCGCGAATCGCGGCCACGGCGGTACGAACCTCGATTGCGGGGGACCGGAACGCCCAGACGGCGGACGCCGCCAGGATGACCAGGAGGGCGACGGCACCGGCGACGATGAGCCTGCGCTTGCCCGGTTCGGATGGCGCGGCATCGGGGTGGTCGCGAAAGATGCGCAGGCGGGAAAGCTCGGCCGAATCTACCACGTGACCAATCGGGATGGTGCGCAACCCTTGAGGAGACCGCGGGAGGCGCAGCGTGCGGAGGACGGGTGCAAGGGCGGCTCTAGGTTATACTTGAACCACCACCAACGCAACGAAAACCGCCCGTGACCCCCAAAGTCATCCGGTGTCTACGGACGGATTGTGGATCGGGTTTCGTTCCCTCCTCCCAGCAATGGATCTCGCCGGCGAGTTCGGCGCTGGTGCGGAGTCTGCGTAGGCTTCCCACGGCAGGTCGTTCCGGAGGAACCGGTTGTGGAGTAACGAGTTGTGGTGCGGTAGGGCGGAGCGGGTTGCCGAACACCATCAGAGCACGGTCAGGAGGACGACGAGGAGGTCGGATTGCAGCGCCGGAGGCGATGACCACGAACGCGGGTCGATCGTCTCTCGGACGAACGACGGAACGCACCTGAATGCCTGGCATGCGCCGGATCGCCGACATACCTTCCGCGCCAAACATCTCCCGTCGGGCCTCGACCCGGATGGATCAACCTTCCAGCAACCGATCGATGGCCGCCGAAGAAGCTTCCTTTCTTCCTGGAGACGAATCGCTCTTCCGTCTGCTCGTAAAGAGCGTCCGGGACTACGCCATCTTCGCCCTGGATACGGAAGGACGTGTCGTCAGTTGGAACATCGGCGCGCAGCGAATCAAGGGGTATACGGCCGAGGAAGCTCTGGGGATGCACTTCTCCGCCTTCTTCCCGGAGGAGGACCGAGCTTCGGGGAGGCCTCAGGAGTTGCTGGACAGGGCAGCGGTCGAAGGGAGCGTGACGGACGAAGGGTGGCGGGTGCGGAAGGACGGCACGCGATTCCGTGCCAGCGTGGTGATCAGCGCGCTGCGAACGCCCACGGGCGAGCTGGCTGGCTTCGCCAAGGTCACCCGCGACGTCACCGAGCCGTACGCCGCCCAGGAAGCCCTCCGGCACAGCGAGCGGCAGCTGCGAGACACTCAGAGCCTTGCGGGACTCGGAAGCTGGGTCTGGGAGGTCGAGCCGGATGTCGTCCGGTGGACAGACAAGCTCTACGAGATCCACGGGCTCAAGCCCGAAGATTTCGAGGCCACCTTCGAGGCGCACCTGGCTCGAATCCACCCCGAAGACCGCGATCGGGTGCGCGCCGCGATCGAGGACGCCTACGCCCGCGGGGGCGAGTTCAGCTTCGAGGAGCGGATCGTTCGACCGGATGGAGAGGTCCGCTACCTGCGTAGCCGGGGACGAGCGATCCGGGACGATTCCGGTCAGACGGTTCGTCTCATGGGCGCCTGTCTGGACATCACCGACCTCAGGCAGGCGCAAGAAAAGGCCGCGCGATTGGCGGCCGAGCAGGCGGCTCGCGCGGCCGTGGAAGCCTACGCCGCCGGGCTACGCTTCCTCACCCGCGCCAGCCGCCTTCTCTCTTCTACCCTCGAGTACGAGGAGACACTGCGGAACGTCTCGGAGCTCGCCGTTCCCGAGGTGGCGGACTGGTGCGCGATCGATCTCCTCGACGGGGACAACAAGCCACGCCGGGTGGCGGTGCACCACACGGATCCGCAGTTGAGGACGCTGCGGTTCCACATCACCGATCTGTATCCGCACCATCTCGGCGACGGCGAGGACGGGGTGTGGACGGTGGTCGAGAAGGGAGAGGCCGCCTATCACCCCGAGATCACCGACGAATGGCTCGCGGCGCGGATCGACGATCCCGAGCGGCTCGAGCAGATCCGCATGCTGGGGCCGCGATCAGCCGTCACCGTGCCGCTGGCGGGCCGCAACGGTGCGCTCGGTGCGCTCACACTCATCCACGCCGAGTCCGATCGGCGCTTCAGCGAGCAGGACCTCTGGTTGATGGAGGAGCTGGGCCGCCACGCCGGCCTGGCCATCGACAATGCCCGCCTGCATCGCGACCTCGAGCGTCAGAACGAGCTCCTGGAGGAGCAGGCGGCGGAGCTGGAGCAGCAGACCGAGGAGCTGCAGAACCAGGCGCACCACCTGGACGAGCTGATGGCGGAGCTCGAGGTAAGCAACGAGGAGCTGCTGCAGCGCACCGAGGAAGCGGAGGCAGCCAACCGCGCCAAGTCCGACTTCCTGGCTACCATGAGCCACGAGCTGCGAACGCCGCTCAACGCCATCTTCGGCTATGCCGACCTCCTTGACCTCGGCCTGCACGGGCCGATCACGCCTGCCCAGCACGAGGCGCTGGAGCGGATCAAGCGCAACCAGCGCGCGCTGCTCGTCCTGGTGAACGACGTCCTGAATTTCGCCAAGCTGGAGGCGGGCAAGCTGGAACTGACCCTCGCGCCGGTTCCGGTGACCGAGGTGGTGGCGGACGTGGGGTCGGTCGTGGGGCCGCAGCTCGAGGCCAAGGGGCTGCGCTACCACGCCGAGCCCGTGGATGCGGGCCTGCTCGTACTGGGCGAGCGCGAACGCATCGAGCAGATCCTGCTGAACCTGCTCACCAACGCAGGCAAGTTCACGTCGCGGGGTGGGGAAGTGGTGATCTCGAACGAGGCGGATGAGGACACCGTGAAGCTGCACGTGCGGGATACCGGGTCCGGGATCCCGGAGTCGCGCCTGCAATCGGTGTTCGACCCCTTCGTCCAGATCGATCGCCAGGTGGAGGATACGGGTGAGCGGGGGGTGGGACTCGGCCTGGCGATCAGCCGCGACCTGGCCCAGGCCATGGGCGGGACCCTGACGGTACAGAGCAAGCTCGGGGTCGGCTCGACTTTCACGCTCGCGCTGCCGAGGGTGAACTCATCGCTCCCCTCTGCCGATGGCTTCCCGTAGGCGCGCCAGTGAGTCCGCGGGCACCGCGGCCCGGACGACCACCTCGATTTCCCCGGCCGCGCGGGCGTCGCGCCACTGGTAGATCTCGAGTGGCTCGCCGCCGGGAAGCTGTTGGGTGGCGCGCACCAGGCCGGTGGTATCCGCGGCGATGGCATAGCCGATCACCGGCAGGCGCGAGAATACCAGCGGCGGCGATCCAAGCGCGTTCGCGGCCTCGCTCGCATCGGCTCCGACCCAGTATCGCCGAGCGAGTGAGTCGGCCGGGACAGTGGCCGCGGGTGCGGCGATTCGGGCGGCGACGGAGGACGGAGGTGCCGCCATCTCGCGCGGCGCCTGAAAGCCTAGCACTCGGTCGGCCCGCGCGGTGTCTTCGGCGTCCGCTGCCTTGCTGGCGTCGGCGACGGTGATGGCTTCGAGCGCGACGGTCTCCGGCAGCGCTGGCTCGGGCTCCGGAGCCGCGGCTGCCGACTCCAACGCGAGCGTCGGCTGTTCATCGGGAGGCGCCTCCCCACCGGCACGGCCGCGGCCGGCCATGGTTGCGGCTCCCTCTGCAGGCGCGCCGAGGGCAGCTGCGTCCGGCGCGGTGCGAAGGCTCCGCGCGCCGCTGTCGCCACCGCCTCCAGGTGCAGCCTGAGGCTCCGGGGCGCTGCGGGCGGATGCCGGGGCGGCGGCGACCCGCGCATCGGTGGCCGTGGTGCTCGCCGCCGAAGGCTCTTCCTCCAGCGTGGGACCCGCTGCGAGCGGCGCCGGCTCAGATTCGCGGGCCTGCTCCGAATCGATCGCGACGCGGGAGCCGGCTCCGCCGCTCCCGGTGAGCAGCGTCTGGGCGAACCACCCCACGCCGACGGCCAGGACGATACTCGCCGCCCACGGGAGGATCAGCGGGCGAACGCTGGATCGGGTGCGGCTTGTCCCGGGCGCGGGACCCGCCCTGCTACTGGCTCTTGCCCGCAGCTCGTCGAAGTCCGGCGGCACGATCCCGACCGGATCGGCGTAGCGCAGGATCTCGTGGGCGCGTCTGCGGGTCTCGCGCTCGACGTCGAGGCGGGCCCGGCACTCGGCGCAGGTGGCCAGGTGTTCGCGAAGCTCCACTTCCTCCGCGGCGTCGAGCTCGCCGTCGAGGAATGTATGGAGGGTTCCTTCATCCAAGTGCGACATTACCTTCCTCCAGCGCTCTATACGCCTCGGCCAGGCGCTGACGGGCGCGCGCGAGGGTCGTACCGATCGATTTCCTGGCTAGACCCGTCTGGGCGGCGATCGCCTCATAGTCGAGCCCCGCGTCCCAGAGCTGCAGAACCTCTCGGTCGCGCTCGCTCAGGGTTTCCAGGGCGGTGCGCACGCGGGCGGAGCGTTCGCGATGCTCCACCTCCTCGACGAACTCGGGCTCGACCCGCCGAGTCTCCGCCTCCCCCTTGAGCAGCGTCAGGTGCTTCCGCCGACGGAGCACGGAGCGCGATTCGTCGCGGGCGAGATTGGTGGCTACGCGGAACAGCCACGCCCGTGGGTTGTCGGGGTCGTGCTCGATCGCGCGCACGAAGGTCTCCTGCGCCAGATCCTGGGCGCGCTCTACATCCCACACCCGGCGGTAGAGGTAGCGGACCAGCTCCTGGTAGCTGCTGCGATAGACGGCCGCCCAGTCTACGCTCACGCTCGCGATCTCCTCATGGATCCCCGCAATGCTCGGCCGGCTCCCGATGTCCGCGTGTGGAAGAGGCCGGACGCAACCGCGCCCGCCTCTTCCAGATTCGTACCTGTCAGGATCGGGACCAAGGTGGGGAAAGCGGCGGCGTGGCTTCCGCGCGCGATCATCCCCTTTCGTCCTATGTGACGATCGAGAGGCGCGGGTTTGCACGCCGCTGCCACCCCCTTTTGTCATTCTGAGCGCGACAGCGCGAGGCATCGCGTGCGGCATCAATTCCTGCACGCCATCCTCTGCTGGCGCGCGGATCCAAGGTGACGGCGCTCGATAGATCCGCGTCCCCCCTCGCGGCATGGACGCCCGTGCGAAGGCGGACTATACTGGCCTTCGACCTCTTCATACCTACCGATCCAACCCGTTCTCCACCATGAACGACCCTTTCGATCCCACCATGAATCGTCGTGAGTTTCTGCTCCGGGGCGCTTCGGTCGGGGCGCTGGCGGTGGGGGGAGCACCGCTGGTGGCAGGCGCTTCCGAGCCTGAGGCCATCAGTCGAGCGCCCGGTGCCGTGGCCGTGGATGCGCGCCTGGCGAAGCGTCAGCTCGACAGCCGCGAGTTCACGCTCTCCGTCTGCGACTCGATCCGCCCGTCGCTCGGCTTCAACGCCACGACCCGCTCCGAAGCCGAGGGCTGGCAAGCGGAGGCGCGCGCGAAGCTGATCGAGTTGCTGGGCGGCTTCCCGGAGCGTGTGCCGCTGGAACCGGAGGTGCTCGAGACCGTCGACCTGGGGCACTACACCCGCGAGAAGATCGTCTTCCAAACCCGGCAGAACCTGACAGCGCTGGGCTACCTCCTCCTCCCGAAGGGGCGAGAGGGGCGTCTCCCCGCCATCGTCTGCATTCCCGGACACGGCCGCGGCGTGGACGACATCGTGGGGCTCGAGGCGGACGGCACCCAGCGGGCGGAGAAGTCGGGCTACGCGAAAGACTTCGCCATCCAGGCGGTGGAGAAGGGTTACGCCGCCTTCGCCATCGAGCCGCTCGGGTTCGGGCATCGCCGCGACGCGCCGGCGCGTGCAGCCGGTCCGGATCAATACTCCTGCCGACCCGCCGCGGGTGCGGCCATGCTCTTCGGCGAGACGATGATCGGGTGGCGGGTGTGGGACGTGATGCGGGCTATCGACTACCTCGAAACCCGCTCGGAAGTCGACGCGAATCGGATCGCCACCATGGGCATCTCCGGTGGTGGCACCTGCTCGCTCTTCTCCGGCGCGGTCGAGGATCGCGTCCGCGTGGCGGTGGTGAGCTGCTACTTCAACACCTTCCGCGACAGCATCGTCAGCCTCTCGCACTGTCTCGACAACTACGTGCCCGGTCTGCTTCGCTACATGGAGATGTACGACGTGGCGGGGCTGGTGGCGCCGCGCGGGCTCTTCGTCGAGTCCGGCACCGACGATCGGATCTTCCCCATCGCGGCCGCGCGTGAGGCCTACGATCGCGTGCTAGCCATGTACCGCGTCTTCGGGGCGGAGGAGAAGCTGGGGCGCGAGATCTTCGAGGGTGGCCACGAGTTCCACGGCGTCGGGGCGTTCAACTTCCTCGCGGAGACGCTCTGATGGCGAACACCTCGAATATCTCCCGGCGCGACTTCCTCCGGGCGGCGATCGCCAGCAGCGCGCTCGTCCTCCCGATCTCCGGCGCTGCCTGCGCGCGTGACCCCCGTTCCGGGTCCACCGGGGCCGAATCGCGGGGCTGGGACCGCGTTCCCGAAATCCTGGCGCGCATCCGCCCTCCCGTCTTCCCCCAGCGGGACTTCCTGGTGACCGAGTTCGGTGCGGTCGGGGACGGGGAGCGGATGAACACGGACGCCATCCGCCGCGCAATCGAAGCCTGCCATGCGGCAGGAGGCGGACGGGTGGTGATCCCGGAGGGTCGCTTCCTGACCGGCCCGATTCACCTGCTGAGCCAGGTGAACCTGCACGTCGCGGAGGGCGCCACGCTCGCCTTCAGCCAGAACCCCGACGACTTCCTGCCGCTCGTCTTCACCCGGTGGGAGGGGGTCGAGCTGATGAACTACTCTCCCCTGATCTACGCTTTCGAGCAGGAGAACGTCGCGGTGACCGGCGCGGGCGTGCTGGACGGCCAGGCCAACTCCGAAGTCTGGTGGCCGTGGAAGGGGCAGGGCCGCCGCGCGCAACCTGGCGGACCGCACCAGGACGCGGCCCGCGACCGCCTCTTCCGTATGGCTGCGGAAGCGGTGCCGGTCGAGCAGCGCCGCTTCGGACCGGGCAGCTATCTTCGCCCGAATTTCGTGCAGCCGTACCGGTGCCGTAACGTCCTCATCGAAGGGATCACCGTGCGGAACTCGCCGATGTGGGAGCTACATCCCGTTCTCTGCGAGAACGTCACCGTTCGCGGAGTTCGCATCGAGAGCCACGGACCGAACAACGACGGCTGCGATCCTGAGTCGTGCCGCGACGTGCTCATCGAGGACTGCTACTTCGACACGGGGGACGACTGCATCGCGCTGAAGTCGGGACGCAACGAGGATGGCCGGCGGCTCGCCACCCCCATCGAGAACGTGATCGTACGCAACTGCCACATGAAGGACGGTCACGGCGGCGTGACCATCGGCAGCGAGATCTCGGGTGGCGCGCGGCACATCTTCGCCGAGAACTGCCGCATGGACAGCCCTAACCTGGAGCGCGGCCTGCGCCTCAAGACCAACGCGCGCCGCGGCGGCGTGATCGAGGAAGTCTACATGCGGAACTGCACCGTGGGTCAGGTCTCCAACGCCGTGCTCTCGATCGACTTCTTCTACGAGGAGGGGCGGGAAGGGGAGCACCTCCCGGTGGTACGCGCCGTCGAAATGCGGGATGTAACCAGCGAGCACAGCACCTATCCCGTCTTCCTGCGCGGCTTCGAGGACAAGCCGATCGAGAGCGTGCGGATAGTCGACTGCCACTTCAACGGCGCGGAGCGCGAGAGCGTGGTGGAGAACGTCGCGGAGCTCCTGCTGGAGAACGTGACAGTGAACGGAGTGGAGTGGACTTCGGAGGTAGAGCAGGAAGTCAGCGCGTAGGGGGCCGGGCTTTTTGTCATCCTGAGCCCCAGCGAAGCATCGCGCGCATTGCGGGTGCCGGCGGGCAAAGCAGTGCTTGGCACGGGCGCCCAAGAGGGGAATGGCCAGCGCTATCCCGCGTGTAGACCGGCGTTTGTAGGCCGTGCGGCAGCGAGGCGGCGCCCGCAGGGCACGGTGGCGGGCGTTGAAAAAGGGGCGACCCTCCAACACGCCGGAGGGTCGCCCCCTTTCTTTTTCGCCCGATCTCGGTCGCTCAGTGCACGACGGCCCGGCCGATGTTGTTTGTGTCGGTGCCGAACCAGATCGAGTTCGTGGGCGCATGGTAGACCATGTTCCGCACCGCTCCACCACCGCTGGGGACGGGCGTGATCCCGAAGAAGGACTCCGTTTTCGGGTCGAAGCCCACCAGGCGGTTGGGTTGCACACCCGTTTCAGCCACCCAGATCCGCCCCTGTCCGTCCAGCGCCATCGCGTAGGCGCCGGCCTCCTTGCCACTCGGGAGCGGGTATTCCTTGATCTCGCCCGTCGTCGGGTCGAGGCGCCCGAGGGTTCCGCGGCGGGTGTCCCCGTACCAGATCATCCCGTCGTCCGTGCGCACCAGCCGCCGCGGCCGGGCGTCTTCCGGGAGCATGTGCTCCTCGAGCTCCATGGTCTCCGGGTTCACCGAGGCGATACGGTTGGTACCGAGCAGCGCCGCCCACGGGCGATTGTTCTCGTCCACCACGATCCCGTACGGCCGCGCCCCACCGACGCTCATCGGCACCAGCTTCACGTCGCCGCTTTCAGGGTCCAGTCGGCCGATGAAGTTGCCGCCCTGCACCGTGAACCAGAGATCGCCGGTCGAGGAGAAGACCAGGGTGTGAGGATCGCGCGCCGCGGGATCCGGCATCTCGAAGATCTTGATCTCGCGGCTTTGCGGATCAATTCGGCCGATGTGCCCCGCCGCGTTCCCCGCGTACCAGAGCGCGCCATCCGGACCAGCGACGATATTGTGGGGGAGCACCCGTGGCGGGAGATCGATCTTCTCGAACTCGCCGGACTGCGGATCGAAGATCCCGATGTAGTTCCCCACCTGGCCCACGAACCAGATCTTTCCGTCCGCGGCCACCGTGGGATCCCGGGGGCGAGTGTTCTCCCAGGGGACCGCCCACTCCTGGATCTCCAGCGTATCCGGTGGGGCGGCACCCGCTACCGCTCCGATCAGAACCAGGGTCGCTGCGAGCATGGGTCTCCTCCGGAAGCATGAACGGGGTGAGACGGTGAGACGGAAGGTTGCGCGGCAAACCAGGAGAGCCTTCCCTCGACCACCAGTATGTCCCTCCAAGGCCAGCGTGGCAACGTGCCTGGCCGGCACGGCCGGCAACCAGCGCAACCGGGAATCCTCGGAGCGGGGCTGGCCTGGGTTGCCACAGACCGAAGCAGGGGTGATTCCAGCCGGCCTTGCCTCAGCGCACGGCTCACTGCACAGGAGGTTCACCGGATGATTCCCAGCTTCTCCTCCAGCTCCTCGCGGCGGCTGCGACTGACGCTCAGCTCGGCTCCTCCCTTCAAGCGCACGGCATAGTCGCCTCCGCTGCTGCGGAGCAGCGTCTCGATGCGGTCGAGGCGTACGATGGCCGAGCGGTGGATGCGAAAGAAGTGCCGCGGGTCGAGCCGGTTCTCCAGCGTCTGCATGCGCTCGCGGATCACGTAGGTCTTGTCGCCCACATGCAGCTCTGCGTACGGTCCGCTCGCCTCGATGTAGTCGATGGCATCCACCGGCACCACGCGCACCTGTCCGCGCATCTCGACCGCCAGCCGCTCCAGATACGGTTGGCCATGGCCCTCGCCAGTGCCGGCAGCGCGATCGGGCTCGCCGTCCTCCGACCTCCCCAGGAGGCGCAGGAGCTGACGCGTGGCGCGGCCTACCTCCTCCAGCTCGATCATGCGCCGGGCCCGCGCGAACGCCTGCTCGAACCGCTCGTCGTCGAAGGGCTTCACCAGGTAGTCGATGGCGGCGACCTCGAAGGCCTTCAGTGCATAGTGATCGTAGGCGGTTACGAAGATGGTGGCGGGCATCTCGTCGGGCCCGATCTCTGCCAGCACCTCCAGCCCGGTCATCCCCGGCATCTGCACGTCGAGAAAGACCAGGTCGGGCCGCAGCTCGCGGATCGCCTCGACGGCGGCAGCGCCGTTGTCCACCATCCCCACGATCTCGACGTCCGGTTCCTTCCGGACGAGGTCTTCGACCCGTTGGCGCCCGAGCAGCTCGTCGTCTACGATCAGGACACGGAGAGGGCGATCAACGCCCATAGGCCGGCTCAGCTACCTGCTCCACGAGCTCCGCGTGGAGGTCGCTGCTAGTGTGGAAGGGGAGCTTGACCTCAGCGATCAGCCCTCCCCCCTCCGCGGAGTGGAAGGTCAGCGACCAATCGTCGCCGTAGAGCTCTGCCAGCCTTGCCTGCACATTGCGCAGACCCAGGCCGCTTCCTGGCTTCACCTCCTCGGGCACGCCGGGGCCGTCGTCCCGCACCGTTAGCACCAGCTTGTCTCCCTCCCGCCTTGCTCCCACCTCGATGCGCGACGGACCCACCTTGGCGGCCACGCCGTGCTTGACCGCGTTCTCCACCAGCGGCTGCAGGATCAGGTTGGGGACGAGCGCATCGAGCACCTCCGGCTCCGGGGAGATCTCCACCTCCAGCGTCCCCTGGAAGCGGATCTCCATGATCTCCAGATAACGGCGAAGAAAGTCCATCTCCTTCTCCACCGGGATCATCTGCTCTTTGTCCTGAGTCAGCGTGTAGCGGAGGAGCTCGCTCAGGCGGGCGATCATCCGCCGCACGCCGCGCGGATCCCGCTCCACCAGCGCGGAGACAGCGTGCAGGGTGTTGAAGAGGAAGTGCGGGTTGAGCTGCATCCGTAGCGCCTCCAGCCGGGCCTCGGCGAGCTGCGCCTGCAGTTGTGCCGCGTGAGCGTGCAGGTGCACAGTCTCCTTCTCCCGCTCGCGATTGCGCACGAAGAAGTCACGGGCGAACCCGGCCGCCATCACGCCGACATAGGTGATCAGGTCGTTGACGAACCACAGCCGAGTGACGCTCAGGATGGGTGAAACCCCGCCGGCGCGGCGGAACGGGAAATCGAGTACGTACATGCGGAAGGCCGCGCCCACCGTGTCCACCAGGACGGAAATCACGAAGCCTGCCGCGATCAGCATGGCGATGCGCGGAACCCGTGCCCCCGGTCGCTCGATGCTGTAGCGGCTGGTGAGCCAGAAGACGAACGGGGTGAGGATCGCCCAGATGAGGGACTCGAAAAAGGCGATCGCCACCGGCAGCGAGGTGAGGATGGGCTGCTGTCCGGGGAAACGCGGATCGAGCAGCCGGTTCGCCGCGGTGAGCACGGCGGCGAAGGTCCAGAACGCGAAGATTCCGATCAGCTCCGCCCGCCGCAGGCGCCACGGCTGCACGGGAGACTCCGCACCGTTCACGGGGGGAAGAATGGAGTTCAACACGACCTCGCCTGGCAGAGATATCCGGACGTCCGCGACCTGAACGATAGACCCGCCGTTTTCCCTGTCAAAGGCCAGCCGCACGAGTGGCACCCCGGCGAACATGAACGGCACGAACACGTCATGCGCCGTGGCGCTTCGTAACACTCAGCCAGCGCTTCGTGATCGGCGCGGTGCAATTGGTTGATGCTCGCCAAACGGTGCCCCTCACGTCCGTGTATCCTTTTCCCGGCGCACACGGACGATCCGAGCGCTGCCGGCCCGGACGACCGGCACCGGGAATCCCTCCTTCCAGAGGTCACACACATGTCCACGCAGATCGTCGGATCACGACCCGGCTTCCTTCGACGGCTCACCACGGCGGGCCTGATGTTCGTGGGGCTCCTGTTCGCGGCCGAGGCCTCGGGCCAGGGAAGGGGCGGGATGATGAACGCAAGCCCGGAGGAGCGAGCCGCTCAGCGGATCGGCCTGCTGACCGAGCGCCTCTCCCTTACGCCGCAGCAGGTGGAGCAGATCCAGCCGATCCTGGTCAAGCAGTTCACCGAGCAGGTCGAGCTTTTCCGCAAGTTCCAGGGTGGCGGCGACCGGCAGGCGATGATGAATGAGATGCGGGAGCTGCGGACCCGCCACGACGAGCAGATCCTGTCGGTCCTCACCGAGGAGCAGAAGACCGCCTACCGCACCCTCCAGGAGGAAGAGCGGACCCGGCGGATGAACCGGATGAACGGTGGTGGCGGAGGGGGCGGGCAGTAGGTCGGCACGGAGCACTGCCCGGGCGCCGATGCGGGTTCCCTTCAGACCTTTCGCTTCGTGCGCCCGGCAGTGCGACTCGTTTACGCTGGAGTGCAGGTCGAAGCGACGGCGGCCAACCGTTGAAAGGCTTGATGTATCATACGGTGCGTGCCGGGCCCTGCCCGGCGCGGATCACGGCAACCCCACTTCAGGGTGCGCTCTTAAATCACGTGAGAGGATGAGATGAAGCGGAAGCATATCGTTGCGGGCGTGGCCGCAGTCGCGCTGATCCTCGTCGCCGCCTGGTTCTTCCGCCGGGCCGAGGCGAGCGAGGGTTCGCCGTACCGCCTGGCAACGGTCGAGCGCGGCGACGTGGAGATGGCGATCACCTCCACCGGCACCCTGAATCCGGTGACGACGGTTCAGGTAGGTACGCAGGTCTCCGGCAAGATCGTCGACCTGTACGCCGACTTCAACGACCGGGTGGAGAAGGGGCAGCTGATCGCGCGCATCGACCCGATGTTGCAGCAGCAGGCTGTGCGCGAAGCGGAAGCCGCCCTGGCCCGCGCCCAGGCCGACCTGCAGCGAGCCGAGCAGGAGTACGAGCGCAACAGGGCGCTCTATGAGCAGAAGGTCCTGACCGAGAGCGAGTTCAACCAGGTCGAGTACAACCGGGCCGTCTCGCGCGCCAACCTGACCTCTGCGCAGGTCAACCTCGAGCGCGCTCGGCAGAACCTCGAGTACACGCAGATCTACTCGCCGATCGACGGCATCGTCGTGGAGCGCAACGTCGAGCCCGGCCAGACCGTGGCGGCCAGCATGTCGGCGCCGCAGCTCTTCCTCATCGCCAACGACCTGGCGGAGATGGAGATCCTCGCCTCGGTCGACGAGAGCGACATCGGACGCATCGAGCCCGGACAGACGGTCCGCTTCACCGTGCAGGCCTATCCCGACGAGGTCTTCGAGGGGACGGTGCGGCAGGTTCGGCTCCAGTCGACCGTCGTCGAGAACGTGGTCAACTACACCGCCGTGATCGGCGTGCGCAACGATTCCGGGCGACTCCTTCCGGGCATGACGGCCAGCGTCGAGTTCATGGTGGAGACCGCCAAGGACGTGCTCAAGGTGCCGAACGCGGCCCTTCGCTTCCGGCCGACCGAAGAGATGCTCGCCCAGGTAGACCTGCCCGCCGCCGGCGCACGCCGTCAGGGCGCCCAGCAGGGCGCGCGCGCCTCCGGCGGTAATGGTGGCAACGGAGAAGGGGGTCGCGTGGTTCGGCGGGGTGGCGAGGGACCGCCGACCGGTGAAGGGCAGGCCGGCCAGGGTGGAGCTCGCCCCGGCCGCGGCGGCGGGAACTTCGCCATGCTCTGGACGGTGGACAGCGCCGGCAAGCTGTCGGTCATCCCGGTGCGCACCGGCATCTCCGACGGCACCTACACCGAGGTCGAGGGGCCGGGGCTCCGCGAGGGGATGCAGGTCATCGCGGGCCTGAACCCGACGGGCAACACCGCCACCACCACGAACCCGTTCCAGGGCGGCGGTGGGCCGGGTGGCCCGGGGTTCCGGCCGGGGGGATTCTGATGAGCGGCCACACTCCCGTCATCCGGACCGAAGGCCTGACCAAGGTCTACCAGATGGGTCCGAACCTCGTGCACGCCCTGCGCGGGGTGGACCTGATCGTCGAGCCCGGCGAGATGATCGCGGTCATGGGGGCTTCCGGGTCCGGCAAGTCCACGCTCATGAACATCCTGGGCTGCCTCGACACGCCCACGTCGGGCAGCTACTACCTGGACGGGATCCGGGTGGACGGGCAGTCGAAGAACGCCCTGGCCGACATCCGCAACCAGAAGATCGGTTTCGTCTTCCAGGGCTTCAACCTGCTGGCGCGCACCAGCGCGCTGGACAACGTGGAGCTGCCGCTCCTGTACGATCGCGCGCACCGCTTCAAGGACACCAAGGCCGCGGCGGCGCGCGCGCTGGAGCGTGTCGGTCTCGGGGACCGCCTGGACCATCACCCCAACGAGCTCTCCGGCGGACAGCAGCAGCGGGTGGCGATCGCGCGCGCGCTCGTCACCGAGCCGGCACTGATCCTGGCGGACGAGCCCACGGGCAACCTCGACACCCGCACCTCCATCGAGGTGATGGCGCTGTTCCAGGAGCTCAACGACCAGGGCGTCACCATCCTGCTGGTCACGCACGAGCACGACATCGGCGAATATCACAAGCGCATCGTGGAGGTGCGCGACGGCCAGATTATCCGGGATCACCCCGTGGAGGACCGTCGCATCGCGGCGGACGACCTGGCGGAGCTCGATTCCCGCTCAACGATGGCGCTCGTATGAAGACTTCGAACCTGGTCAAGGTCGCCTCGCAGAGCATCGTCAAGAACAAGATGCGGACGCTGCTGACGATGCTCGGCATCATCATCGGCGTGGGCGCGGTGATCGTGATGGTCGCGGTGGGGATGGGGGCCCGCTCCCAGATCCGCCAGCAGATCAACAACCTGGGGACGAACATGCTGGTGATCGCCCCCGGCTTCTCCAACATGGGCGGGGTGAACCAGGGCGCGGGGAGCTTCAACCGGCTGACCCTCGCGGACGCGGACAAGATCAAGCGCGAGGCGACTTTCATCAACGCCGTCTCTCCGGTGATCATCACCCGCGCGCAGGCACTCGCCAACGGCAGCAACTGGCGGGTGGAGATCAACGGCGTCTCGGAGGAGTACCCGATCATCCGGGACTGGCAGACCAGCTCCGGCGCCTGGTTCACCGAGATGGACGTGCGGACGAACCGCAAGGTCGCGTTGCTCGGCGCTACGGTCGCAGAGGCTCTGTTCCCGGGCATGGATCCGGTGGGGCAGCGGATTCAGCTTCGCGGCGTCCCCTTCGACGTGATCGGGGTCCTGGCGGTGAAGGGGCAGACCTCGAGCGGGCGAGATCAGGACGACGTCGTACTGATCCCCTATACCACGGCGAACACCCGTCTCTCCGGGCGCACCTTCATCCCGCAGATCCTGGTCAGCACCGCGAACCCGGAGGACATCCCGGCGGCGCAGCAGGAGATCCGCGAGATCATGCGGGAGGCGCACAGGCTCGCGGCGGGTGAGGACGACGACTTCACCGTGCGCAACCAGAACGAGCTAGCGGAGGCGGCCGAGGGGACCACGAAGGTGATGTCGCTGCTGCTGGCGGCGATCGCCTCGATCTCGCTGCTGGTCGGCGGGATCGGGATCATGAACATCATGCTGGTCTCGGTGACCGAGCGGACGCGGGAGATTGGCATTCGCATGGCTATCGGTGCCCGCGGCCGGGACGTGCTTACGCAGTTCCTGGTCGAGAGCGTGGTGATGAGCCTGATGGGTGGTTTGATCGGGCTGGCGATCGGGGTGGCGGGGGCGGAGATCCTGGGGAACGTGATGGGCTGGAGCACCGAGATCTCGGCGGCCACAGTCGCCATCGCCGTCGGTTTCTCGGGTGCGGTCGGAGTCTTCTTCGGGTTCTACCCGGCGCGCAAGGCGGCCGCGCTGAATCCGATCGAGGCCCTGCGCTACGAATAGTCGGCAGCTACATCGAGGCGGAGGAGACGGCGCGCTCCCTGGAGGGAGCCGATGGCGGAAACGCCGCGCTCCCACGCCCAACCATACAAAAGAGCACAGCGATGAAGAACGGAGTATTTGCACGCGGGGCCACCGGTACTCGCCCGAGGGCGCGGCTCGCCCGGTTCACGCTGGTTGCCGGCCTCCTCGCCTTCGCGGTGCTGCCGGCCAGCGCGCAGGAGCCGCAGGCGCAGGAGCAGGCTGCGACGCCGAGGATGATCACCTTCCGCGAGGCCATCGAGCTGGCGCTGGAGCGCAACCCGACTGTCCGCACGGCGCGCAACAACCTGCGGCTCGACGAGATCGCCGTCCGGCAGGAGAAGACCTCCTTCCTGCCGGACCTGAGGTTCAGCACGTCCACCTCTCAGCGGTACGGGCGAAACTTCAGCCAGGACGAGGGGCGGATCATCAACACGACCACCAACTCGTTCAACGGCTCGATCTCTTCGGGGCTGACCCTGTTCGACGGCTTCGCCAACGTCAACTCGCTGCGCAGTGCGCGGCTGACCGAGGAGGCAGGTGAGTACGAGGTGGAGCGGGCGGAGCAGACGGTGGTCTTCAACGTGATGTCCAACTACCTGGCGCTGATCGAAGCGCGCGAGCAGGTGGTGGTGCAGGAGGAGAACCTGGCGGCTCAGCAGGCGCTGGAGGCCGACATCGCGGCTCGGGTCCAGCAGCAGGTTCGCCCGATCTCCGACCTCTACCAGCAGCAGGCCTCGGTGGCGAGCGCGCGACTGGCGCTGGTGCAGGCGCAGCGCTCCGCCGCGCTGGCGGAGATGCAGCTGCTCCAGACGCTGCAGCTCGACCCCACGCAGGACTACGAATTCGAGATTCCGGAGGTCTCCGCCGTGCAGACGGAGCTCGATTCGCTCGACCTGGAGGAGGCCACCGCGCGGGCGCTGCAACAGCGGGCAGACTTCATCGCGGCGCAGACGATGGTCCAGGCGTCGGAGCACCAGGTGAAGGTGGCGAGGGGCTCATATTGGCCGACCATCTCGCTGTCGGCGAACTATAGCTCGAACTTCTCCAGCCTGGACGAAACCAGCTTCTTCGACCAGCTCGACAACCGGCGCGGCGGCTCGCTGGGCGTGAGCTTCTCGATCCCGCTCTTCGACCGGCTGAACACGCGCAACGCCACGGAGCGAGCGCGCATCCAGGTGGAGAACGCGCGCATCAACCTCGAAACGCTGCGGCAGGACGTGGCCGTGCAGATCCGGACGGCGATGCTCGACCTGCAGTCGGCGCGGGAACAGCTGGCCGCGGCAGAGGCACAGCTCCGCGCCGCGGAGCTGGCATTGCAGTTCTCGCAGCAGCGCTACGACGTGGGTGCCGGGTCGCTGGTCGAGCTCACCCAGGCGCAAACCGCCCAGGTCCGCGCCGCGAGCGACCTGGTTAGTGCGCGCTACCGCCTCGTCTTCCAGACGCGCTTGATGGACTACTACCTGGGCGGCATGACGCCGGAGACGCCGCTGAACTGAGCCCCGGGTCGAAGGGGACAGGGGCTCCGAGCTAGCCGTCGAACGGCACAAGGCTTGGACAGAAGAAGGGTAGAGCAGGAATCACGGTATGCACCGTCCTGCTCTACCCCTTTTTGCACCGTCGTGCGTCGGACCTCACCGGGTGCTGCGCGCTCTCGGCGTAATCCTCCGCGAACCTCTTCGTTCTCCTCTCGGAGCTCGGCCGCTGGCGGTAGCCCCGGAGCGCAGGCGCTCAGTGGACCGCCGCGCGCCGTCGCAGGTCGCTGAAGAAGTGGTTGTCCGCCGCGACGAGCATCGGCGGGGCGCCGATGAGCACGTGCTCGTGGATCGCGGAGGCGGCTTCGTCGGCGTCACCGCTGCGGATCGCTTCCAGCACCGGCTCGTGGTTGGCGGCCACCTGGGTCAGGTCCGCGAAGTGCTCGACGTCGTACAGCACCAGAAAGCGCTCCATCTGCGTGTAGAGGAGCTCCCACACGCGGAGCAGGGTCGGGTGGTCGGCCCAGGCGCAGAGGCGTCCGTGGAAGGCCATGTCGGCTTCGACCACCGCGGTGGCGTCTCCCCGCAGCCCTTCCATCCGCATCCTATCCACCAGCCTCTCCAGCTCAGCGAGCCGTTCCGGCGTCATCCTCTCCACGGCGCGGCGGATCGCGACGCTCTCGACCGCAGCCCGGACGTGGAAGACCTCGAGCATCTTGTCCGGCTCGACCTCCGTCACGAAGGTCCCCCGCCGTCCGCGGCGGATCACCAGGCCGTCGCGCTCGAGCCGATGGAGGGCTTCGCGGACCGAAGCCTGACTGGCGGAGCTCTGCGCGGCGATGTCGAGCTCGACCAGGCGAGTTCCGGGGGTGAGGGTGCCCTGGAGGATCATACGTCGCAGCTCGGACCAGATCTGTTCGACGACCGTGGACGTGCGGCTGCGGCGAAAGGTCAGCTGTTCGGCTTTCATCGGGGAAGGGGTAGGGGAGTGTGTAGGGGAACTGTCCGTAGTCTATCCCAAATTAAGCGACGAATCGCTATACGCCAGATTTGACGCAGGGTTGACGCCCTCCACGGGGGGTGTTATCGATATTCGCCAGACTTCGGGGCCGCCCTCCTCTCCCCGTTGCCAGCCGACTCATCCCTCGTCCGGACATGGAACTTACCTGCACCTCCTTCTCGTTTCCTCTGTTACCGTTCGAGACCAGCCTGCGGCAGATCGCGCTGCTCGACATCCCCAACGTCGACCTGGGAGCCCACGCCGACGGGACGCACCTGCGGCCCGCCGAAATCGAGGCGAACCCGACTCGACAGGCGGACCGGGTGAGCCGCGCCGTCGACGCGGCGGGGATCGGCATCGCCGACCTCTTCCCCACCTTCGGAATGGGGTTCCGTGATCGGCCGGTCAACACCCCCGATCCGGAGGTGCGCGCGGCCAACCGTCGCCGTTTCCAGGCCTTCGTCGAGTTCTGCAAGCGGACCGATTGCCCGGGGATCACGCTCCTCCCCGGGGTCGTCTGGCCGGAGCTGGGGCAGGAGAGCTCCTTCGAGCTCTCGCGCGTGGCACTCACCGAGCTGGTGGAGATCGGCCGCTCGGCGGGGTTGCGGGTGAGCGTCGAGGCACACCTCGAATCCGTGGTCGAGCAACCCGAGCAAGCCCTCGCGCTGGTCGAGGCCGTGCCCGGCCTGCAGCTGACGTTGGATTACTCGCACTTCATCGCTAACGGCATCCCCGCCGAGCGTGTCCACCCCCTCCTCCCGCACGCCGGCCACCTCCACGCTCGCCAGGCCGCCCCGGGATACCTCCAGCGCCCCCGCCGCGAAGGAACCATCGACTTCGGTGACATCGTCCGCCGCCTGAAGGAGATCGGCTACTCCGGCCGGATCTGCGTCGAGTACACCTGGCAGGAATGGAGAGGGTGCAATACGGAGGACGTCGTCTCGGAGAGCGTGATGTTGAGGGATGAGCTGAGGGGCTACATCGAGGCGTGAGCGGGGGGTTACGAATTACGAATTACGAATTACGAATTACCGCTTCCTGCCGACCGCGCGGGCGGCACAGCGCACGCCGCAATGATAGTTCGTTGTACCGACTCGAATTCAAAATTCAAAATTCATAATTCAAAACTTGGGCATTCGTAATTCGTAATTCGCAATTCGTAATTAAGCGAACCGTCATCTCAAATCTCACAACAATTTCCTATGAGGAGCCCTAGGATTCGCGAAGTTCGCGCTTACGTGATCGAGCCGGGGGAGGCGGGGGCGGACTACCACAACCAGGGCAAGGGCCACTGGATCGTGGACACGTCGATCGCCAACCCGATGTCCGTCTACGAGCAGTACCGGGCTTCGCGGACCAGTTGGGGGATCAACGCGCTGGGCACGGTGGTCACCCAGGTCGAGCTGGAGGACGGCACCGTCGGCGTCGGCGCGAGCGTGGGGGGCGAGCCGGCGTGTTACATCATCGAGAAGCACCTCAGCCGCTTCGTCGAGGGGCAGCAGGTGCACAACCTCGAGCTGATGTGGGACATGATGTGGCGCGCCACCATGCCGTACGGCCGCAAGGGGCTGCCTATCCAGGCGATCAGCGCCGTCGACCTGGCGATCTGGGACGCCCTGGGGAAGGTGCGCCAGGAGCCCGTCTACGCCATGCTCGGCGGCAAGACCAAGGACCGGCTACCGGTCTACGCGACCACCGTGCGGCCGGACCTGGCCAAGCAGATGGGTTTCGTCGCAGCCAAGATGCCGTGCCGGCACGGACCGGCGGAGGGGCAGGAGGGGCTGCGCAAGAACGTCGAGGCCTTCATCGAGTGGCGCGAGTCGGTCGGGCCCGACTTCCCGCTCAAGCTCGACTGCTACATGTCCCTGACCGTCCCCTATGCGATCGAGCTGGGGAAGGCGCTGGCGGAGCACGGTCTGTACTGGATCGAGGAGTGCCTGCCGCCCGACGACTACGCCGGGTACGCCGAGCTGAAGCGGGCGCTCACCGGCATCACCCTGGTCACCACGGGTGAGCACGAGTACACGCGCTACGGCTTCCGCGAACTGATCGCCCGCAACGCCGCGGACGTGCTGCAGCCGGACGTCAACTGGGTGGGCGGCCTGACCGAGTGCCGGCGCATCGTGGCCATGGCGGCCGCCTACGACATCCCGGTCATCCCGCACGGCTCCAGCGTCTTCTCCTACCACATGCAGTACGCCTTCAGGAACTGCCCCGTCGGCGAGATCCTGATCATGAGCCCCGAAGCCGACCGCGTCGTGCCCGTCTTCGGTGACCTCTTCGCCAACGAGCCCCTCCCGCGGGACGGCTACATCGACCTCGACGACACCCCGGGCTGGGGGGTGGAGCTGAATCCCAGCTTGAAGCTCGCGCGACCGTACGGCACACGATAGGTGGCTAAGCAGGGATCGGTGCTGGAATTACGAATTACGAATTGCGAATTACTGCTTCCTGCCGGCCGCGCGATAGGCGGCAGTCCGCGGCGTTTTGAGCCTGCATCGTAACTCGTAGTCCCAGCTTCAAGTCAAAATTCAAAATTCATAATTTAAAATTGTGCGATTCGTAATTCGTAATTCGTAATTTTTCCTCTCAGTCTCAAACGCCAACGTAATCTCATGCAAACTTCTCCCACCGCCATCATCACCGGTGGAGCGCGCGGGATTGGATATGCCGCGGCCGAGGTGCTCGGCCGGGATGGCTATGCCCTGGTGCTCGCGGACCTCGACGCCGATGCGGGCGCGGACGCCGCGCTCAAGCTCGAGGAGGCGGGCTATGCGGCCATCGCAGTCCGGACCGACGTGTCCGAGCCGGAGAGCGTGCAGCAGATGGTCGACGAGGTGCTGCGGCGCTTCGGTCGCATCGACGTGCTCGTCAACAACGCGGGCATCGCCGGGCGCGCGGCGCCGATCCACGAGGTGACCATCGAGGAGTGGGACCGCCTCATGGCCATCGACCTGCGCAGCGTATTCCTCTGTTGCCGCGCCGTGCTGCCGGAGATGCTCGCGCGCGGGAAGGGAGCCATCGTCAACGTGGCCTCAGTGGCGGGGAAGGAGGGGAACCCCAACATGGCCCCGTATTCCACCGCGAAGGCGGGCGTCATCGGGTTCACCAAGGCGGTGGCCAAAGAGGTCGCCCAGAAGGGGGTGCGCGTGAACGCCGTCGCCCCCGCCACCGCCGAGACCGACATCCTCAAGACCCTCTCCGAGGAGGCCATCAACTACATGCGCAGCAAGATTCCCATGGGCCGCCTCTGCAAGGTCGAGGAGGTCGCCGAGGTGATCGCCTTCCTCGCCTCCGACCGCGCCAGCTTCGTGACCGGACAGACCTACGATGTGAGCGGCGGCAGATGCACATACTAGGCGGAAATTTTGAATTTCGAATTCTTAATTTTGAATTGTTACCGTGTTAGGAGCTAGGAGTTAGGAGTTAGGAACTAGGAGATAGAGGTCAGGAGTCAGGAGGCCCGAATGAGCCCAATTCAAAATTCAAAATTCAAAATTCAAAATCACCCACGATGTCTCGTCGACTGAACGGGAAGGTTGCCATCGTTACCGGTGCCGCGGCCGGCATCGGGGAGGCGATCGCGCTGCTCATGGGGCAGGAGGGCGCGCGGGTGGTGGTGGCGGACGTGGACGAGCAGGGCGGGGAGGAGACGGCGGCGGCGATTCGCGCGGCGGGGGGCGAGGCGATCTTCGTGCGCACCGACGTGAGCCGTGAGGAGGAGGTGGCGGAGATGACGGCGGCGGCGGTGCGCGCCTTCGGCGGCGTGGACGTGCTGGTGAACAATGCCGCCGTCTTCGTGCTGAAGGGGGTGGAGGCTTCACCCGAAGACTGGCAGCGCTCGCTCAGCGTGAACGTCGTGGGGAACTCGCTCTGCACCCGCTACGCGGCGGCGGAGATGAAGAAGCGGGGCGGAGGGGCGATC
>DASVBS010000078.1 GCA_036375715.1 Longimicrobiaceae bacterium
CGAAGGTTGCTCGGCCCGTATAGATGCCGGAGCAACTAAGCTATCGGCTATGGGTTATCCGTTATCCGCTATCAGTTATCCGTTTCCTACAATCGGTTGTCTCCGTAGGATCGGATTGCCGCATCTCGCCTGGCAAGCCAACCTGGGAGTGCGACCGGTTCCGACGGATAACTGATATCGGAACCCGAATATCCCCTACCTCGCAAACGGAAACCCACCCCCCGCTCCACCACCCAGCCGCGGCAGACCGCGCGGCATCATCCCCTGCAGGTTCTTCATCTGCTTCATGAACTTCTGCATCTCCTTGAACTGCTCGAGGAGACGGTTGATCTCCTGCACAGGGCGGCCGGAGCCGCGGGCTATGCGGGCGCGGCGAGAGCCGTTGAGCAGCTCGGGCTTCTTCCTCTCCTGCGGGGTCATGGAGAGGATGATCGCCTCGATGTGCTTCATGCGCTGGGGGTCGACCTTGATGTTCTTCAACATCTTGTTGTTCACCCCCGGCAGCAGCTTGAGCAGGTTTTCCAGCGGCCCCAGATTCTGGAGCTGGCGCATCGCCGTCAGGAAGTCGTCGAGATCGAAGCGCCCGGCCCCGAGCATCTTCTTCTCGAGCTTCGCGGCCTGCTCCTGGTCGAAGGAGCTCTGCGCCTTCTCGACCAGGGTCAGGACGTCGCCCATCTGGAGGATCCGCCCGGCCATCCGCTCGGGATGGAACTCCTCCAGGCCGTCCAGCTTCTCGCCGACACCGATGAACTTGATCGGCTTGCCGGTGACCCCATAGATGGAGAGCGCGGCACCACCCCGCGCATCGCCATCCATCTTGGTGAGGATGACGCCGGTGATGTCGAGCGCCTGGTCGAAGCCCTCGGCGATCTTCACCGCCTCCTGGCCGGTCATGCCGTCCGCGACGAGGAGAATCTCGTGCGGCTGAAGCGCCTGCTTCAGGCGCTTCAGCTCGTCCATCATCTCCTCGTCGATCTGCAGGCGGCCCGCGGTGTCGACGATCACCACGCGATCGCGCTCGCGCTGGGCCGTCTCCAGCGCCCGGCGAGCGATGCCGACCACGTCGGTCACCCCCGGCTCCGCCGAGACGGGCACCCCCACCTGCTCGCCGAGCGTCTGCAGCTGCTCGACCGCGGCAGGCCGGTAGACGTCGCAGGCGACCAGGCGAGTCTGGCGCATCTCGCGCTTCATCCGCCGCGCGAGCTTACCCGCGGTGGTCGTCTTACCGGAGCCCTGCAGCCCGACCATCATGATGATCGTTGGCGGGGCCGGAGCGATCGCCAGCGGCGCCCTCTTCTCGCCGAGCATGGCGGTGAGCTCCTGGTGCACCGCCCGCACGATCTGCTGCCCCGGCGAGACCGACTTCAGCACCTGCTCGCCGAGTGCCCGCGCCTCCACTCGCTTCAGGAACTCGCGGGTGACCTGGTAGTTGACGTCCGCCTCGAGCAGCACACGACGGATCTCCCGCAGCCCATCCCGAATCATGGGCTCGGTGAGCACTCCCCGCTGGCGGAATCCGGAGAGTACGCCGTCTAGCTTGTCGCTTAGCTGGTCGAACACGGCAACATCAGGTCAAGGCGCCGGGTGATGCAAAGCCTATGAATATATTTGGTTCACGGCTGGGATACAAGCTGGCGGCCGGCGAGAAGCGAGAAGCTGGGAGCCAGAAGCTAGAATGGGCTTCGGCTTTTTCTTCCACCCTGCCCCTTTCCGGACCTCCTCAGGAGCCGCCCACCTGCGCATAGGGTCTGGTTCGGGTGAAATCGGCCCGTGGAAGGGCCTCACCTGCAACATCGCCTGGAAAGCCCGTTTGGACTCTCCAGGCGCGATCGAAAAGAAGCTCGAAGCGAGAAGCTAGAATTGGCTAGCGAGTTCCGTTTTGCCCTCCCCTTCCTGCGCCTGCGAACGGGGACACCACGAGCCAGCCTGAACCGCCGCCGCACTGGGGGACAGGAGCGACCATAATGCCGCCATCAACCTACCGGTAGGAATGGAAGAATTCTAGCTTCTAGCTTCTCTCCTCATCCCCCCGCCACCGATTTCTGACTCACCTCCGAAACCTCTTCCTTCTCCCTTCCCAGCCCTTCCATCACCTCCAACGCCAATTCCACCTTCCCAAACGGCGCACTCACCTGCACTCCCTGAATGTGCGGGCGGGCTTCCGCAAGCATCTCGCGGGCGATCAGGATTCCCTCCTCGACGGCGGCTTCCTTGCCGCGGTCGCTGGCACGGCGCATCCGCTCGACGATCTCGGGCGGGACCACCACGCCCGGCACCTCGTTCGCCAGAAACTCGGCGTTGCGGGCGCTCACTAGTGGCCAGATCCCCGCGATGATGGGGATGTGAAGTCCCTCCTGCTCGATGCGCTCGAGGAAGCGGAAGAGCTGCGCGAGGTCGAAGACCGGCTGGGTGATGGCGTACTCCGCCCCCGCGTCGACCTTCCAGTAGAAGCGGTTCATCTCGTGCTCGAAGTCGGCCGCGCCGGGATTCACGCCGACCCCGACCACGAAGCTGGTCTGCTCGCCGATCGAGCTCCCACCGGGATCGAGACCGCGGTTCAGTCGGGTCACCAGGTTGGTGAGGCCGATGGCATCGATGTCGAAGACGGCGGTCGCCTCGGGGTAGGGCCCCATCTTCGGCGGGTCGCCGGTGATCAGCAGCAGGTTGCGCAGCCCCAGCGCCTGTGCCCCCAAGAGGTCGGAGAGCATCCCCAGCAGGTTCCGGTCGCGGCAGCAGTAGTGCAGCACCGGCTCGATGCCGACCTGCTGCTGGATCAGCACGGAGGTGGCGATCACGCCCATCCGGCTCTGCGCGCGGGGGCCGTCGGGCACGTTCACGCCGTCGATCCCCGCTTCCTTCAACAGCCGCACCCCCTCCAGCATCCTGCTCGGGTCGGCGCCGCGAGGCGGTACGATCTCCACCGTGGTCACGAACTCGCCCTGCGCGATCTTCCGCCCCCAATGAGATCGCTCCGCCAGGGGCACCGGCTGGACACCGGCCTCCTCGACCTCCGGCTCGGGCGTGACCACACGGAACTGGCGCGTCGCGGGCGAAAGCATACGTACCGCGGCGGTGATCTCGCGGATGTGGTCAGGCGTGGTCCCGCAGCATCCCCCGACGAAGCGCACCCCTTTGCGGATCATCTGGGCCGCGTAGGTCGCCATGTACTCGGGCGAGGCCATGTAGATCTTCCGGCCGTCCACCTCCCGGGGAAGTCCGGCGTTGGGCTGCGCGGAGAGCGGCCGGTTGGTCGCCTTGATGAGCACGTCCACGGCGTCGAGCATGGCCGCGGGGCCGACGCTGCAGTTCATCCCCACCACGTCCACGCCCGCTTCCTCCAGGCGCTGCGCGAAGACGCCGACATCCATGCCCAGGGCCGTAGAGCCGTCCTCCTTGAGCACCATCTGCGCGACGATGGGGAGATCACACACCGACCGAACGGCGCGGACCGCCTGCTGGATCTCCAGCAGATCCCCGAACGTCTCGAGCACGAAGAGGTCGACTCCTCCTTCGAGCAGCCCTTCAGCCTGCTCGCGGAAGTAGCTGACCGCCTCGTCCACCGAGGTAGGGCCGTACGGCTCAATGCGAATGCCGAGCGGGCCGATCGCCCCGGCCACCGCGACGCGGTCGCCACCCGCCGAGCGGGCGATCTCCGCCCCGCGGGCATTGATGGCGTGAGTCTCCTTCTCCAGCCCGTAGCGGGCGAGCTTCACCCGGTTGGCGCCGAAGCTGTTCGTCTCCAGGATCTCGGCGCCGGCGCGGACGTAGGCGCGGTGCACGTCGCGGACGATGTCCGCCTCGCGCAGGTTCAGCTCGTCGTAACACCGGTTGATGTAAACGCCGCGGGCGTACAGCATCGTCCCCATTGCCCCATCGAAGACGTGCGGCCGGCCGTCGGCGATCAGCTCGCGAAAGTCAGGCATGGTCCACCAGGATAAAAGTCGGCGTCATTCCGGCTCGGCCGGGGCCGGGGCGAACCGCGGTCCCACATGGATCGGGCTCTCCCCCGCGATCGCGACGTACCAGAGGATTCGTCCGTCGCGGTCCAATCCGATCTCCGTGCGACCCAGCACGGGCTCGCAGGTGACGGGCTCGTCTTCGCCCAGGCCGTACACCCACCGTTCGTCGGTCTCTTCCTCGAGGGCCTGCAGCGTCGTCTCGATCCCGGCAGCGGTCCACCCCGGCGGAAAGCTGTCCGCATAGCGCGTCATGTCACCTGCCGGGCAACGCGCGCCGGGCGGCCCGAGAACCTCCGCCACCCGCCCCATGTGATCTCCCACCTGCAGCCGCTCCACCCGTTCGCGCCGGCTCTGCTCCGCCGGCGAAAACAGCCAGAGAAGGAGCGCCACCCCGATGAGCAGGATGAGCCCCGTCGCGATCCAGATGGAACGCCTCGAGGTGCCGAGCGCTCGTTCGAGGTTGTGGCGGCGGGGCATGAGGAAGAAGCTAGGAGTTAGAAGCTAGGAGCTAGAATACTCGAATTCCGGTTTGCATGACGTGCCTCTACACCCTCGTCAAGGGCTTGCCCACGACGCCCGGAAGATCAGAAGTAGCCGCGGGAGCACCATTCTAGCTCCTAGCTTCTAGCTTCTGGCTTCTCAGCCGCGGCGTGACCGGGCGCCCCGGCGCCCCGTCACGCCGCGCTGAAGTATTTCGCCGCCGGGTGATGCACCACGATGGCTGCGGTCGACTGCTCCGGGTTGAGCTGGTACGCGGCGGTCAGCGTCACCCCGATCGTCTCCTCTACGGGGAGGATCCGGAAAAGGAGGCCGTGCTGCTCGATGTCCGGGCACGCAGGATATCCCCATGAATACCGCAGCCCCCGACCGTTGCCGATCCCCAGCTCCTCCTTGATGCGCCGGTTGACCAACTCGGCGGCCCCCTCCGCGGTCTGCACGCTGAAGCCATGCAGGAAGTACCCCTCGCTGTAGTCTCCGTCGACCTGCCGCTGCTTGACGAACTGCTCGGCCACGTGACCGCTGGTGACCACCTGGAGGGCGACCACGTCCGCCGGCCGACCGTCCTCGAGCGGGCGGAAATAGTCGGCCAGGCTGAGCTCCTCCCGATCCTCCTGACGCGGGAAATAGAAGCGTCCCAGCTCGCGGTCGTGGTCGACCGGATCGAATACGACCACCTCGTTCCCCTCCCGCCCCGCGGGGAAGTAGCCGTAGACGGCCCGCGGTCGTAGCCACCCCTGGGTGCGCGCCTCCCGCGTGTACCGCTGCAGGCGCGGCTCGAACTCCTCCCGCAGCAGCCTCTCCCACTCCTCTCCCTTGAGGTTCTTGGCACCCCACTGCATCCGGTACAGGGTGTTGAGATCCACGCAGGCAACCACCTCGTCCACCGGGAGGTCGAGCACCTTGATGCCCCAGAAGGGCGGTGTCGGGACATCCGCGGGGGGCACGCCGCCGTTCTGCCGGGAAGCCGGACGAAGATCCTTCGCTTTCGCCTTTGCCTCCTCGTACTTCCGCTGGCGCTCCAGCATCTCCTCGTTGTGCCGGCGGACGAAGCTCTCGCGCTCGTCCGGGGCCTGCAGGCGGTCCATCACCGCCAGCCCCTCGAAGGCGTCCTTGCAGTAGAACATCCCCGCCGGGTACACGACGGCCGCTTCCGGGTCGACGATGGCGGCCGACCGCACGAAGCTGGGGTTGATCGCCGCGCCACCCACCAGCAGTGGATAGCGCAGGCCGCGCCGGTACAGCTCCTGGGCGCAGAGCGGCATCTGCTTCGAGGTGGAGACGAGCAGCGCCGAAAGGCCAATCGCGTCCGCCCCGATCTCCTCGGCCTTTTCGATGATCGTGTTCACCGGCACCTGCTTGCCCAGATCCACCACCGTGTAGCCGTTGTTGGTGAGGATCGTGTTGACCAGGTTCTTGCCGATGTCGTGCACGTCACCGTACACGGTCGCCAGGACGACCTTCCCCTTGGTCTGACCTTCCGTTTTCTCAAGGTACGTCTCCAGCCGCGCCACCGCCTTCTTCATGACCTCCGCGCTCTGCAGCACGAAGGGCAGGATCAGCTCGCCGGCGCCGAACTTGTCGCCGACGTCCTTCATCGCGGGAAGTAGGACATTGTTCAGGATGTCGACTGGCCCGCGGCGGGTTAGCGCCTCGTTCAGCAGGTCCTCGATGCCGTCCTTCTTGCGATGCAGGATCTGCCAGTGGATCTTTTCCTCGACCGAGAGCCCCTCGGTCGGGTCGGCATTTGCCTTCTCCGTCTCCTGGGTCGCCACATTCTCGCTATAGA
>DASVBS010000079.1 GCA_036375715.1 Longimicrobiaceae bacterium
GTTCTCATGCCCTTGTAAAGAAGTCATGAAGAAGGGCGCCTTGCAGCGCCCTTCCCATTTCTCGGACACCTGCTCAGTCACCGCCAGCCGGTACTTCCACCTGCCGCGGGTGCGATGCGGCGGTGGCGGGTACCGGTGCGCGACCGGTGATCCATGCCTTCCAGCGGTCGCCCGCGCGCTGGAGGATCACGTAGGTGCAGGGCACCACGAAAAGCGTCAACAACATGGAAACGGAGAGCCCGCCCACGACGGCGATCGCCAGAGGCTGCATCATCTCCGAGCCCTGTCCCATTCCCAGCGCAAGAGGAAACATGCCGAAGACCGTGGTCAACGTCGTCATCAGGATCGGGCGCAGACGCACCACGCCCGCCTCGACCACCGCCTCCTCCATGCTCGCGCCAGCCTCCCGGCGGAACTGCTCGATGTACTCGACCAGCAGAATCGCGTTGTTCACGACGATACCGGCCAGCAGGATGACCCCGAGTAGCACCGGCGCGCTGAGAGGGGTCTGGGTGATCCACAGGGCACCGCCCACACCGATCAGCGAGAGGGGGATGGCGGTGATGATCACCAGCGGGTTGAGCAGGCTCTCGTACTGGACCGCCATCACCACGAAGACCAGGAAGATCGCCAGGGCGATGACGATGGTGAGCTGGCGGTTGTTCTCGCGGATCGACTCCTCCTCGCCGCCGAACAGGATCGCGTAGCCTTCCGGCAGCTCGAGATCCGCGATGCGCGCGCGAATTGCCTGGTTCACCTCTCCGACGGTGGCGATCTCGGTGATCACGTCACCCGACAACCGCATCACCCGGTTCTGGTTTTCACGCAGGATGTTGGTCGGTCCCAGCGTCGAGTAGACGTTCGCCACGTCCCGCAGATAGATGGGGGCGCCGCCCGCCTGACCCGGGTAGAGCGCCACCGAGCGAAGGTCCTCGGGGCTGGTGAAATGTTCCCGGGGGAACATCACCCGGATGTCGTACTCCTTGTTTCCCTCCGTGTACTGGCTGGCGATGGTGCCGTCGAGCGCCGTGCGCAGCGTCTGGCCCACCGTGGCTACGTTGAGGCCCAGATAGGAGGCGCGCTCACGGTCGAGCTCCACCGCCAGCTCGGGGCTCGCCTCTTCGGCAGAGGGTTCCAGGTTTTCGAGACCCGGTACGTCTCGCACCCGCAGCATGATGTCATCGGCGATACGCTGCAGCGTGAGCAGGTCGTCCCCCTGGATGGTCACCTCGATGGGCGATCCCGATGCGGAAGTACGCAAACCTCGAATACGCGGCGGCCGCACGAAGACGCGGGCGCCGGGAAAGCCGCGCTCGTTGATCTTGGTCTGCAGCGCCTGCACCCACTCGTCGGCCGTCATCTCCCGCTGGTCGGAGGGAGCGAGGATGATGTCAATCGACCCCCGTCCGGCCCGCTCGGCGGTGCTCGAGCCGAAGAGGAATCCTCCCGCCACCGCGAAGACGTGCTCGACGTGCGGCATCGTCCGGATGATCTCCTCCACTTCGAGCGCCACCTGATTCGTCTGCTCGGCCGATGCACCCGGGGGCAGGGTGATGTAGACGCCGACGTTTCCATCGTCGACCTGGGGCAGGAACTCGTTTCCCAGGTTGCGCGTCAGGCTCACCATCACCACGAGAAGCGCCACGGCGGAACCGAGGACGAGCCAACGGAACCGTAGCACGCCCGGACCGACGCGCCGGTAGAAGCGGCGGAGCCTGTCCATCATCCCGTCGACCCCTCGCATCAGCCGTGATCGGGCCAGACCGCTGCTGAAGCGGACCTTGCCGAGCTGCGCCGCCAGCATGGGAACGATGGTCAGCGCAACGGCAAGGGAGCCGAAGATCGCAAAGGTGATCGTGAGGATCAGCTCCTTGAAGATCAGCGCCGCCAGGCCGCTGATCAGCAGGAAGGGAACGACCGCGGCGACGTTGGTCAGAGTGGCCGCGACGAGGGCGCTCTGCACCTCCCCCGCCCCTTCGTGAGCGGCTTCCTCGGGGTCCTCGTGCTTTTCCTCCGCGAGCCGGAAGATGTTCTCCAGCATCACGATGGAGCTGTCGATGAGCATTCCCACGCCCAGCGCGAGCCCACCCAGCGACATGATGTTCAGCGTCAGCTTGCCGAGCCCCATCATCACGAAGGTGCCGAGGATCGCGATGGGGATGGCGGTTCCGATGATGAAAGTCTTCCGCAGCGAGCCCAGGAAGAGGAAGACCACCATCATCGCCAACAACGCTCCGCTGACCGCCGCGTCGCGCACCGAGTTCACCGAGTTGCGAATGAAGTCCGCCTGGTTCTGCGTGACCTCGTAGTGAATGTTAGACGGCATGAAGCCGGTCGCGGCGAGCTGCTCCAGCCGTTCCTGTACCTCGTCGGCAACCTTTACGGTGTTGGCGTCCGGCTGCTTGCGAATGCTCAACTTCACGGCGGGCACGCCGTCGAGACGCACCCACATCCGCTGCTCCTGGTTGGTGTCGCGGACCTCCGCGATCTCGGCGAGCGGGATTCGCCCGCCGCCGGGCACCTGCAGAAGCAGCGACCGGATTTCGGCCACGCTCTGGAATTTGCCGGCCGTCTTGCCGACCACCTCTCGCGTCGGCGAGGAAACCCGCCCCGCAGCCACATCCTGGTTCGCGTTGCGGATCGCATCGATCACCTGCGACACCGAGAGGCCGTAGGAACGCAGGCGCTCCTGGTCGAGGATCACCTGCACCTCGCGGATGAGCCCGCCCGAGACGTCGACCGACGCCACGCCCTCGATGGTGAGGAGCTGCGGCCGCAGGCGGTACTCGACCCAGTCACGGAGAGAGATCAGATCCCGGGTTGGCGACGAGAACGCGGCCTCGAAGATGGGGATCTGCGACGGGTCGGACTTGTAGATCGTGGGGGGGTCGGCCTCTTCAGGAAGCTGGCCCCGGGCCCGCTCCAGGTTCTTCGCCGCGTCCTGCAGGGCGAAGTCGATGTCGGTGCCGTAGTTGAAGTGCAGGTTGATGCCGACACGGCCTTCCTGCACCTCGGTCTCGATACGCGCCAGATTCTCGGTCGTCGCCAGCGCAGCCTCGAGGGGCTTCGCCACCGTCTCCTCGAGCACTTCCGGCTCGACTCCCCGGTTGTTGACGTTGACGCGGATCTGGGGATAGACGATGGTGGGCAGCAGGTCGAGCGGAAGTCTTGCCAGGAAGAAGAAGCCCAGGACCAGCACCACCGACGTCGCCATCAGCGTGCCGATCGGCCGCGCGATGGAAAGGCTGGAGAGACCGCGCCTCCGGGGCGCGCGCTCTGGCGTACTCACGACGCTCCTCCGCTCGTTCGGGTCTGGGTATTACTGTCCTGGGGAGCCTGGCTACCTTCCGGCCCTGAAACCACGCGCACGGCGGCGCCGTCCCGCAGGGTGTTGGCGCCGGCCACGACGATCACCTCTCCCGGCTCGACTCCGGAGAGCACCTCGACCTTTCCCTCGGAGGTGAGGCCCGTCTGGATCGAGCGGCGCATCGCCTGGCCGTTCTCCAGCGTGAAGACTGCCTGGCCACCGACTCCGCTCACCACCGCGCTCGCCGGGATCAGCGGAACGTTCGAGCGGGCTCCCAGCGCGAAGGTCACCCGTGCAAGGAAGCCGGGGCGGGCGGTAATGGCCCCCTCGGCGTCGAGCGCCACCTCCACGGGCACCAGGCGGGTGGTCGGGTCGGCGGAGGGGAAGATCCGGCGGATCGTGCCGGTGAAGGTACGGGACGGGAAGGCATCGAAGACGATAGAGGCGGTAGCTCCCGGGGCGAGCTCCACCACGTCGAGCTCCGAAACCGGAACGCGCACCACCATCGTGGATACGTCACCGATGCGGAAGAGCTGAGTCTGGGGTGCCACCACGTCGCCTGCTTCGACGCGCTTCTCCAGCACGATGCCGTCGAGGGGGGAGCGGACGATCGCATAGCCCCGACGGGTGCGAAGCTGCTCGAGCTGTGCCAGCGCGGCCGCGTACGCGGTGCGATCGCGCTCGTACTCGTTGATGGTGATGACCTGGTTCTGGTAGAGCTGCTCCGCCCGCTTGAAGGCGGCCTCAGCCACGTTGAAGGCCGCCTCGGCACTCGCCTCCTGCGCGGCGAGCTCGCGATCGTCCATCCGCGCAAGGACCTGGCCCTCGCGTACTCTCATCCCTTCCTCCACCTCGACGGTGAGGAGAGCCCCGGAGAGCTGGCTGTTGACGCCGACTGTGCGAATTGGCTCGACCACGCCGGAGACGGTCACCGAGCGTGCGATCGTGCCGAGCTCAACGAGACCGGTCTCGACCGGCGCAGCCGTGGGGCCCCCGCCTCGTCCGCCTCCGCCTGTGTTGGGCGCTGCTTCGCCGTCGCCGCACGCGGCAAGCGCGAGCGCGGCCAGCGGCACCAGGAGGCGGGTAGAGAGGGGCTGTCGAAGATTCCGACGGGTCATTTCAGGGATAAAAATCATGGGTGATTACTCGGGCAGCGAGCTCGCAGAGCGCCTTCCGTTCAGCTCGGCGAGCGTCTGGCCGAGCACCGCTTCCAGTTGTCCGATCGCGGTCGCGAGCGCCTGACGCGCTTCGACCCAGGCCACCTCAGCCTCCGCCAGTGCGAGCTGCGACGCCTGGAGATCGAGGATGGTGACGTTGCCGAGCTGGTATCGCTCCTCTTGCACTCGCAGGTCCTCGCGGGCGAGCTCGACCGCGCGACCGGCAATCTCTACCCGGCGCTCGGCGGAACCCAGCTCCCGCGCGGCGTCCTCGGCCGCGATCCGCGCGCCGATGGCGGCATCGCGCGCCCGGGCGTCGGCGACGCGTGCGTTGATCCTGGCCTGGGTGACCGCGGTCTCCCGCTGCAGACCGTTGAAGACCGGGATGGAGGCTACCAGCCGGATGCTCCAGCTCTGGTCGTTGGGCGGGAACTCGACGGCCTGCCAGTCATAACCGCCGGTCGCCCGGATGGTGGGCAGGTAGGCCGCCAGCGCCGATAGCGACGCCGCTCGCATCGCCTGGTGCGTGGACCGGGCGGCCACCGCCGAAGGCGCGGTGCGCTCGGCCAGGGTTGCGAGCGTCTCGACCGGAGGCAGCTCCGGGGCCTGTTCCGGCAGCACCCCCGCCGAGGGCTGCACCTCCTCGTCGATACCAATCACCCGGCCCAGCTCGAGGCGGGCGCGGCGCCGACTGGATTCCGCGTCGATCACCGCGAGCTCCGCGTTCCCCACCTCCAGCTCCGCCCGCAGCACGTCGGAGCGGGTCGCCGTACCCAGCTGCAGGCGTGCCTCCGCGAAGGCGAGCTGCTGTCGCGCACGCTCCAGCCGCTGCTCCGCCGCCATTACCAGCTCGTCGCCCGCCGCTGCGGCGTAGAAGGTCCGCTGGGTGTTGAGGATCGTCTGGAACCGCTGCGCGCGATTCTCCGCCGAGGCGGCGCGGCTCTGCGCTCGGGCCGCCCGCTGCTGGAGCAGCCGCCTGCCCCCGGTGAAGACGTCGTAGCCCGCCGTGATCTGCGCGGTGTAGCTCTCCGAGACGAGGCGCCCCGTGGCCTGGTCGAAGCGCTGGTTGCTGGAGTTGCCGTAGCTGGAGTTGACCGTCAGCGTAGGCAGGTAGCTTCCCCACGCCTGGCGGAGCTCGGCCCGAGAAGCCTGCTCCGCGCCGGAAGCGGCGATCGCGGCGGGGTCATTGTTCAGAGCCTGCTCGATCGCCTCTTCCAGTGTCACCACCCTGACGGGCGCCTGCGCCGAGGCCGCGGAGGCGGTCACGGCCCAGACCGCAGCCGCCGTTGCGGAGGCGACCGTCGAACGAATGCACAACATCATCTATCTTCGTCGTGGAGGGGTACGCCACCGCGGAAGCGGCTGCCAGGCATTCTTCCGGAACCTGTAAGATGGGTTCGGCAACGAGGATGGACCAGGCCGAAACAAGATTGCGCAAGTCCGTTAGATACAGATTGCACCGCTGCGTCGTTGGATGGACCCCAGCGACTCACGAGCGGCACCTGCCTGTTGCAGGTTTCGGCCTTGGCGGGGAGATTCCGTAGTCATTCCCTCGCCGACGGCGGCGCGGGTTGTGCCGCTGAGCGATCGTGACCGGAGCGCTCACGACCCCGGGAAGCCAGAGACCATGTCCCGCACCTTCAACTCGATCTACTCGCACGGGTACATCCGCGCCGCGGTCTGCATTCCCCGCGTGCGGGTCGCGGATCCGCCGTACAACGTGGAGCGGACCCTCGCGCTCGCCCGGCGTGCCTCCGAGCTGAACGCCGCCGTCGCCCTGTTCCCGGAGCTGGGGCTCTCCGCCTACAGCTGCGAAGATCTCTTTCAGCAGGACGCTCTGCTCGGCGCCAGCCTCGCGGCGCTCCACGAAGTGGTCCGCGCAAGCGCCAAGCTGACGCCGGTTCTGCTGGTGGGGGCGCCACTTCGCTTCGGGGGGATGCTCTACAACTGTGCGGTCGTGGTCTACGGCGGCGCGATCCTGGGGGTCGTGCCCAAGAGCTACCTGCCGAACTACCGCGAATTCTACGAGCGCCGCCAGTTCACCCCCGGACGGGGCGCGCCGGTCGGGACCGTGCGGCTGCTGGGGCTCGACGTGCCTTTCGGCAATGACCTGGTGTTCGCGGCCGAGAACGTACCCGGCTTCGCGCTGCACGTCGAGATCTGCGAGGACCTGTGGACACCGATCCCTCCGAGCAGCTTCGCTGCGCTCGCCGGCGCCACGGTACTCGCCAACCTCTCCGCCAGCAACATTACGATCGGGAAGGCGGAGTACCGCCGGGATCTGGTGGCGGCGCAATCAGGAAAGTGCATCGCGGCCTACCTCTATTCGGCGGCCGGACCCGGCGAATCCACCACCGATCTGGCCTGGGACGGTCATGCGCTCATCTACGAGAACGACGAGCTGCTGGCCGAATCCGAGCGCTTCGCCAGGGACGAACAGGTGATCGCGTCGGATATCGACCTCGAGCGCCTGCTCCAGGATCGCATGCGCATGACCACCTTTTCCGACGCGGCCAGCGAGCACGCTGGCCGAGTACGGGCGATCCGCACGATCCCGTTCGAGTTCCGGCTTCCGGAGGGTGAGATCCCGCTGATGCGATCGGTGCAGCGCTTCCCCTTCGTCCCTTCCGATCCCGCGAAGCTCGACCTGCGCTGCTACGAGACGTACAACATCCAGGTGCACGGCCTGATGAAGCGCCTGGAGGCCACCGGCATCGAGAAGGTGGTGATCGGCGTCTCGGGCGGGCTGGATTCGACTCACGCGCTGATCGTCGCCGCCCGTACCATGGACCGGCTGGGCCTCCCTCGCACCAACATTCTCGGCTACACCATGCCCGGCTTCGCCACCAGCCGCACCACCCTGCGCAACGCGCACGCCCTGATGCGGGGGCTGGGGATCCACGCCGAAGAGATCGACATCCGCCCCTCCGCCCGGCAGATGCTCCAGGACATCGGCCACCCTTTCGCCGAGGGTGAGTCGACCTACGACGTCACCTTCGAGAACGTGCAGGCCGGCGAGCGAACGTCACACCTCTTCCGGCTGGCAAATCACCACTCCGCGCTGGTCCTCGGCACCGGCGACCTCAGCGAGATCGCGCTGGGCTGGTCGACCTACGGGGTTGGAGACCAGATGTCGCATTACAACGTCAACGCCTCTGTCCCCAAGACGCTGATTCAGCACCTGATCCGGTGGGTGGCGAAGCGGGAGGAGTTCGGTCCGGAGACCAGCCGCGTGCTGAACTCGATCCTCGACATGGAGATCTCGCCGGAGCTGGTTCCGGGGGAGGACGGCGAAGGGCCGGCGCAGAGCACGGAGGCTCGCATCGGCCCCTACGAATTGCAGGACTTCAACCTCTACTACATCAGCCGGTTCGGGTTCCGGCCGAGCAAGGTCGCCTTCCTCGCACATCACGCGTGGGGGGACCGCGACCGGGGGGAGTGGCCGGAGCTGCTCGCGGTCGAGAAGCGCAACGAGTATGACCTGTCGACCATCAAGCACTGGCTCGAGGTCTTCCTCTACCGCTTCTTCAAGATCAGCCAGTTCAAGCGCTCGGCAATGCCGAATGGACCGAAGGTGGGTTCGGGAGGATCGCTCTCACCGCGGGGCGATTGGCGTGCTCCCTCGGATGCGGAATCGGAGGTCTGGCTGGCCGAGCTCCGAGAGAACGTCCCGTGATGCCGGTGCCGTGGTCGGTCAGCGGCGCTCCAGGAAGAAGTCGACGTCGAGGGAAGAGCGCTCGCGCAGTCCGGCGACCGTGCGGGCGAGCTTGAGGATTGCTCGCCCGACCTCGGCATCCAGGCGCTCCACCAGGTCGGGCTCGAGCAGTCTGCGAAGAGTCGCCACCTGACCGGGCACGTCCACGTCCACCATCTGCTCGAAGCTGTCGTGGACCAGCGCCACTACGCTGAGCGCCAGGTAGGCGTCGTCCAGCAGGCCGGTAACGCCGTAGGCAACTTCGGGGGCGTGGTCGGCGGGATCACGGAAATAGTCGGCGGCGTGCTCGAGGAGCGGCTGAACCAGGAGCCCGACGCCCCGCCGCATGGCCACTTCGTTCACCCGCTCCATCAACTGGGGGATGCCTTCGACAATGCCCATCACCCGCTCGACCTCCTGCCGCAAGGGCTCCCCCTCCAGTCCGGTGACGCGGGCAAGATAGCTCTCGAGGCTCTCCGCGTGGGCCTGCCGTGCTTTGCCGATCGTCTCCTGCGGATGGGCTCTCATCCTGGTCTCCTGCGACAGGCGGGTGAGGGACGAGGAGGGCGCTGGCCTCCGGTCAATGAGTGCACGTGGCCGAACCCGCAGTCAACGTTGGCGTAAACACTTTCGGGGCCCGCGTCGAGGGTGCATCTTGAGGAGGGTGCCGAGAAGGCCGACGGAAGGACCTGCTAACCGATCGATCCCGAATGCTTACACGTAGAGCCTGGCTGGCTACGGCGGCCGGCGCGGCAGCCGCGCTACTCAGCGGGCGCCCAGCGTATGCGCTCGCTTCACGCCAGGAAATCCTGGTATATAAGAGCCCCACCTGCGGCTGCTGCTCCAACTGGGTGGATCACATGGCCGAGGCCGGCTTCCAGCCGACCGTGCGCGACGTTGCGGACGTGAGTCCGCTCAAGCGCGATGTCGGAGTTCCGGCCGGCCTCGACTCCTGCCACACGGCGCTGGTGGGAGGCTACTTCGTGGAGGGCCACGTGCCCGCCGACCTGGTGCAGAAGCTGCTCAAAGAGAAGCCCAAGGCCGCCGGGCTCGCCGTTCCCGGCATGCCAATGGGCTCACCCGGCATGGAGGGACCGACCCGTCAGCCGTACGACGTCCTCCTGGTGATGCGCGACGGGACGACCCGCGTGTATGCCAGTCGCTGACCGCTGAACGCCGCCGCCCCGGCCCGCGGCGGGGCGAGCGACCACGGTTCGAAGCTACGAGCACCTTCCTCCCGCCTACCCGCGTCCCATTCCTCCGGGCCGGGCCGCTGCGTCGTGGGTGCGCCGCTGGCGAGGCGGCGCCCGTCCGTCCCCGCTGCAGCGAGGCCCGGCTATCGAGTGCCGCCTGGCCGACTATGGACATCGCGGTGGCGATGCGCTAGTCATCAGCCTCTTCCGTGCTGTCCGAACGCGGGCCGCGCGCCACTCTGTATAAAGATCACAGCGAAATGAGCCGCTGGCAGGGATTACAGGTGAAGTCGGAAGGAACGGGCATCTCGCAACCGTTGTCGCAGCAGGTAAACCTGCTGGGCGAGATGCTCGGTCAGGCGATCCGCGAGCAGGCGGGGGAAGGCATCTTCAACCTCGTCGAGGATCTCCGACAACTCTGTAAACGGGCGGCCAACGAGAATGATCCCGCGGCCCGCGATCGGGCGGAAGAGATCATCCGCGGGCTCGGACAGAACGAGCTCGTGTGGTTGCTGCGCGCCTATAGCGCCTTCTTCCACCTGGTGAACCAGGCGGAGCAGCAGGAGATCATCCGCATCAATCGCGAGCGGGCACGCGGGGCGGGCGGGCACGTCGGGCGACCGGACTCGATCGACGAGGCGATCGGGAAGATGAAGGGCGCCGGCGTGCCCATCGAAAAGGCACTGGAGCTGATCGGGCGACTGGACATCCAGCCCACGCTCACCGCTCATCCCACCGAAGCGCGCCGCCGCAGCATCCTCGACAAGCAACGGCGGATCGCCACGCTGCTCACCCAGCTGCGGCTCGACCCGACGCCGGACGAGGAAGAAGACGCCCTCGACGAGCTCTACGCGCACATCTCCTTGCTGTTGGCCACGGCGGAGGTGCGGGTGGAGCGCCCCACCGTGCGGGAGGAGGTGGAGCAGGGCCTCTATTTCCTGCGCGGCAGCATCTGGGAGGCCGTCCCCGCGATTCATCGGGACGTGGAGCGCGCGCTTCGCAAGCACTACGGCGAGGTGCACGAGCTGCCGGTCTTTCTGCGCTACCGGTCGTGGATCGGGAGCGACCGCGACGGCAATCCGAACGTCACGCCCGAGGTGACTCGCTGGACGCTGGCCGTGCAGCGACAGACGGCACTGCGAAAGCACCTCGAGGAGCTGCGGCGCCTGCAGCAGGAACTGAGCATCTCGCAGCGCCGCGCGGCGATCCCGGAGTCGCTCTACCGTTCCCTCGAAGCGGATGAGCAGGAGGTGCCCCTCGACGAGGCTCGCCGTCGCCAGTACCAGGACGAGCCCTACCGGCTGAAGCTGGTCTACATGATGACCCGGCTTGGCTGGCTGCTCGAGGACCTGGAAGCGGGCGACCCCTACCGCTCCGGCTACACGAGCGAACGCTACGTCGCCGATCTGGACCTGATCGACAGCGCGCTACGCGAGAGCGGCTTCGCCGAGGCGGCGGATCACAGCAACCTGTGGCGCGCGCGAGTGCTCGCCCGCTCCTTTGGCTTCCACCTGGCGACCCTCGACGTGCGCCAGCACAGCCGGATCCACGAGCAGGCCCTCACCGAGATCTTGCGGCTCGCCGGGGTCACGGAGAACTACGCCGCCCTGTCCGAGGAGGAAAAGCTGGCGGTGCTCACGGCCGAGCTTCGTAATCCGCGCCCGCTACTGGCGCGCGGGGCGGAGCTCCCGAAGGGTGCCCGCGAGGTGTTGGAAACCTTCGCGCTGATGCGCCAGGCGATCCAGGCCGAACCAGCTTCGATCCGGTGCTACATCGTGAGCATGACGCACGCGATCAGCGACCTGTTGGAGCCGATGCTGCTGGCGAAGGAGGCCGGCCTCGGGACACCTGAGGGCGGCTTCCCGGCGCTCGATTTCGTGCCGCTGTTCGAGACCATCGACGACCTGGAGACGTCGCACAACCTGATGCGGCAGCTGTTCGAGCATCCTGCTTATCGGCCGCAGCTCGAAGCTCGTGGCCGCTTCCAGGAGATCATGCTCGGCTACTCGGACAGCAACAAGGACGGCGGGTACTGGATGGCCAACTGGGCGCTGCACAAGGCGCAGCGCAGCCTGGGGGCGGTCTGTCGCGAGTACGACGTCGATTTCCGCCTCTTCCACGGGCGGGGCGGCACCGTCGGCCGCGGCGGTGGGCGCGCCAACCAGGCGATCCTCGCCATGCCGCGGGTGGCGCACAACGGCCGCATCCGGCTCACGGAGCAGGGAGAGGTCATCTCCTTCCGCTATGCGCTCCCCGAGATCGCGCGCCGGCACCTGGAGCAGCTCGTGAGCGCCATGCTCGCCGCGTTCGCTCCGGAAGAGCCAGTGGCGGCGCCGGCGGATCGTCGAGAAGAGCTGATGGAGAAGGTGGCGCGGCGATCGATGCAGGCCTACCGCGAGCTGATTGACGATCCCGGCCTCTGGCGGTGGTACATCCACGTCACCCCGATCGAGCAGATCAGCCGCCTCCCCATCGCATCCCGACCGGTCTCCCGGAAGTCCGCCTCGGAGGTAGATTTCGAGGGCCTGCGCGCGATTCCCTGGGTCTTTGCCTGGACGCAGGCACGGTACCTGGTGCCGGGCTGGTTCGGCGTGGGCAAGGCTCTGCAGCAGACGATCGAGGAGGATCCCGGAGCGGAGGAAGCGCTGCGCAAGCTGTCGCGGGAGTGGCCGTTCTTCGATGCGGTGCTGGAGAGCGCCCAACGGGAGATGGCGCGCGCGCGCTTGCCGATCTCGGAGCGCTACGCCCGGCTGGACGACCGGCATAACGGGCCGGATTACCATCGCTGGATCGCCGACGATTTCGAGCGTGCGCGGGAAATGATCCTGCGCATCACCGGCAACGGTGAGCTGCTGGAGAACAGCCCGGTGATCCGCAAGTCGATCGCCCTTCGCAACCCCTATACTGACGTTCTCAACCTCCTGCAGATCGAGCTCATTCGCCGTTCCCGCGAGGGGAGCGACATGGACGACGAGGAGCTCCGCCAGGACATCTTCCTGAGCATCAACGGCATCGCCGCGGCGATGCAGAGCACCGGCTAGGGCCTTCGTTCGCGCGGATTTGCGCCTGACGACCTCGCCTCGTTGCCGTTGACTTCACCCCTGCCGCGGCGCATATTCAGTTCGCGCCCCGGGGGCGCCGCGGCGATTTCTCGCGATTGCTCCGCGTAATAAATGTGCTAAACCGCCCGGGAGTCCCGTGCGGCGCACGCACGGGACTCCTCGCATTTTGGAGCGAAGGACGCCCCCCAGGCTGCGTCGCCGTCCCGGAGAGGCGGCACGTCGATAAATACCCTTCACTTCACGCAGCCATGAGCACCCTCGAAGGAAAGCTCCGCGCCCCGGTCGCGACGGGCACATACACGTTCACTTCCGAATCCGTGTCGGAGGGCCACCCGGACAAGGTCTGCGACTACATCGCGGATAGTGTCCTGGACGCACATCTCAACGCCGATCGGGCCAGCCGCGTTGCCTGCGAAGTCCTCTGCAAGGAGGACAACGTGATACTGGCGGGCGAGATCACCTCTGACGCCCAGGTCGATTACGACGCGCTGGTGCGCGAGGTGATCGCGGAAATCGGATATGTGGACGGGGATCAGCCGTTCCGGCCCGAGGCAGTCAAGGTGCAGTCCTTCATCACCAGTCAGTCGCAGGAGATCGCTCAGGGGGTGACGGCAAGCACTTCCCTCTCGGGCGAGCAGGGGGCGGGAGACCAGGGGATCATGTTCGGTTACGCGACCGACGAGACCCCGGAGTTGATGCCCCTGCCGATCCTCCTTGCCCACCGCCTTGCGCGCGTGCTCGCCGACCACCGGAAGCGGCGGACGGTAGACTGGCTGCGGCCCGACTCCAAAACGCAGGTGTCGGTGCTCTACGAGGGCAACGTGCCGGTCCGCGTGACCGACGTGCTCATCTCCACCCAGCACACTCCCGCCGTCACCCGTGACGCGATCCACTCCTTCCTGGCTTCCACGGTGATCCCGGAGGCCCTGGGCGGCTGGTACCATGACGATCTGCGTGTGCTGACCAACCCGACCGGTTCGTTCGTGCAGGGAGGGCCCTCGGCCGATGCCGGTGTGACCGGGCGCAAGATCATCGTGGACACCTACGGGGGGATGGGCCGACACGGTGGGGGAGCCTTCAGCGGCAAGGATCCCTCGAAGGTGGATCGCTCCGGGGCCTACTTCTGCCGCTACGTGGCCCGCCAGGTGGTGAAGTCCGGCATCGCTCACAGGGCCGAGGTGCAGGTGGCTTACGCGATCGGCATGGCCAAGCCGGTCTCGGTGAAGGTGGACACCTTCGGCACCGGCGACGAGGCGGAGGCTGCGGAGTTCGTGCGTCGCTTCGACTTCCGCCCGGCGGCAATCGTCGAGCAGCTCGACCTGTTGCGCCCGATCTACCGGCAGACCACCAACTACGGCCATTTCGGGAAGCCGGGGCTGCCCTGGGAGGCCTAGGGGAGCCGGTTGAAACCGGCCGGCGGACCGGGCCGTAGAGTGCCGGGTTCGGTCCGTCGACCCTGCACCTGGAGCGTCTCATGAGCACCTCTCCGATGCCGACGAAGGGCGTCCTGATCCGGGACCTGCTCATTCTTCAGCTCAAGCTGCTCATCGACGCGGTCAAGGACGTGCTCCTGATCAAGCTGGCCTTCCTTGCGGTCGTCTTCGACATCCTGTTCGGGCGGCCTGGCCGATCTCTGCTCTTTTACAGCGTGCTCAGGCTCGGAGAGCGATTCGACCTCTGGTTGAACCTCTATGGTGCCGCGCGCTCGGCCGAGGGTACGGACGACGGCCTCTTCGGCGCGAGCCTGGCGGGCTCCGACAGCCTGCTCGGCAAGCTGGAGCAGTTCGTCCGTCGCGAGGTCGAGGGTCACCGCTCGGCGAGCGGCGCGCGCTGACCCTCGCGGGTCGACGATCGGCGGGATCCGGACCCCGATTGCCTGCCGGGCGGTCGGGGCTTTTCTGTCGTGAATGGCTTAACGCGAACGTGGTCCGCCGGGCGAGTCGTTGACCCCGACGACGCCTGCTGCCTAGATTCCGGGGGTCGGCCTGCTTGCCATTGTGCGGCCGATGCGTCCGCAGCCGAGGCCTCGGTGACCGCTGGCAGGCGCGGGCGCAACGTCAGCGAGGAGGTGATCGTGTACCGATGCATCCTCGTACCGCTCGACGGCACGGCCTTCGGCGAAGCCGCCCTTCCCCTCGCCGTCTCCATTGCCAGCCGCACCGGGGCGCTGCTGCAGCTCGCCCACGTCCACCTTCCCCCCATCGTTCCTTCCGGCGCTGAAACCGCCGCGCTGCCGCCGGTCTGGCTGGAGATGTCATCGGAAGAGAAGAGGCGCTACCTGGACGAGGTCGCCGAGCGCCTCGCCCGCGGCTCCGGCGTGCGCGTGGAGACGCGCGTTGTGGAGGGAAGTGTCGCCACGTCCCTCGAGCGGCACGCCCTGAGCTGCGCCGTCGGCCTGGTGGTAATGAGCACCCACTGGCACGTGGGTCTGGGGCGCCTGTGGCACAACGGCGTCGCGGACCAGCTGGCGCGCGATCTACCTCTTCCCGTGCTGCTCGTCCGCGTGCCGGAGGAGGCCAGGGCGGCCCCAGCGGCTGTCGACCGACCGATCCGGAACATTCTCGTCCCTCTCGACGGTTCGGCCGAGGCGGAGCTCATCCTGGAGCACGCGGTGTCGCTCGGCCGCCCCTTCGACGCTCGGCTTACGCTGCTGCAGGTGGTGAACCCCGCGGGCAAGGGGAGCGGACCGACGATGGTCGACGACCCCGCGTCGCCTCCGGTCGCGTTGCAAAGTCGAACGGCCGCCCGACAGTACCTCAACGGGCTAGCGGAGCGATTGCGGCGTCACGGCGTCGACGTGGTTACCGAGGTCCTCGTGGGTGAGGCGGTAGCGCGCACCGTGCTGGAGCACGTGCACGCCGCCCGTGACGACGACCTCCGGCGCGTGGACGTGATCGCGCTGCGGGCGCCATCGCGCGGTCCGGTTTCGCGGCTACTCTTCCAGGGTACGGCCGACCAGCTGATTCGGGAGAGCGGTGTGCCCGTGCTGCTCTTCGAGGCCGGCGGGGTGCCGGAGGATCCCGTGGCCGCCCGGGTGGGATTGGTTGGCAGCGGGTGAAGGGTGAGGCGAGGTGCGCGTCTCAGGCGTGCACCTCGCCGTGGATGGAGCAATCGCCGAAATCCGCCGGTTCCACCTGGACGGTGATGTGGTGGATTCCGAACCGGTCGGAGAGCATCGCCCGGATCCGCTCTAGGAGCGGCCCACCGGAGCTTCCATCGGCGGCGACCACGTGCGCGGACAGCGCCACCATCCCGCTTGTGATCGTCCAGACGTGCAGGTCGTGCGCGGAGCTGACACCCGGAACGTCGTGGAGCGCCTGCCGAACCTCGTCCACGTCGATGTCCCCGGGAGCTCCCTCCATCAGCACCGCGACTGTCTCCTTCAGCAGCGCCCAGGAGGAATAGAGAACGAGCAGCCCGATCAACACCGAGGCGACCGGATCGGCCCACCTCCAATCGAAGGCGAGGATCAGGCCGCCGGCCGCCAGCGTGCCTACGCTCCCCAGCGTGTCGGTCAACACGTGCAGCCACGCCCCCCGCACGTTCAGGTTTTCCGATCTCCCCCTGCTCAGGATCCACAAGCCGATCAGGTTGACTCCCAGGCCTCCTCCCGCCACCACCATCATCCATCCACCTTCGATCTCCGGAGGCGCCCCGATACGACGGATGGCCTCGGCGAAGATGTAGATGGATATCGCCACCAGGGTCGCGCCATTGAGGAGCGCGGCGAGGATCTCGGTGCGATAGAACCCGTAGGTGAGGGTCGATGTCGGCGGACGTCTGGCAATCCACAAGGCGAAGAGCGACAGGGCGAGCGCTCCGGCGTCGGAGAGCATGTGCCCGGCGTCAGCCAGCAGCGCGAGGGAGTTGGTGAGCAGTCCACCCACCACCTCCGCCACCATGTAGGTGACCACGAGCGCCAGCACGAACCCGAGGCGTCGCGTGTTGGCCTCCGCTGCGACGTCGTGCGCGTGCGCGTGAGCGTGTCCGTGCCCGTGCGAGTGACCAGCCAAGGGATTGCGGGTTAAGGTTGATGCGAAGGCTCTGATCCGGCGCTCCGGACGGACAGAGCGTGCTCCTGGGTCGCGATCAGGATGGGAGGCTCGCCGCGGAACACCTCGAGCGCCCTCCTCTCGTCCGGCGATTCGTGTACCAGAGGGAAGCTGCCGCGACCGCTGCCCACCCGGACGAGCGAGGTCGTGCGCACGAGGCGCCCACAGCGGACCGATCCTATCTCCCCGGCACGATTCAGAAGCGGACACGCAGCGTGGCGCTGAGCGCGCGCCCCGGCGCCGGCTCGTAGTAGCGGCTACCGAACGCGTTCACCACCACCGAGGCATTGTAGGCGGCGTCGAGCAGGTTCTGCACGCCGAGCGCCGGCTCGAGCTGCATTCGGCCCAGTGCGAGGCTCCGCAGGCCAACACGGGCGTCGACGACGGTGTAGGCATCCGAATAGGCGGAGTTGCGGTCGTCCACCGGGGTACGGGATACATGGCGGGTATCCACGGCCAGGTACCCGGACCGGGAGGATACCTCCACGCTCGCCTCCAGACGGTGCGGGGCGATTCCCGGAACGCGCTCCCCGTCGAAGGCTTCGCCAGCAACCTCGTACTCCTCGAAGCGCGCATCCGTATAGGTGTAGGCTCCGCGGAGCCAGAGCCAGGGCTGCACCAGAGCGCCGAGACCCACCTCCAGTCCCCGGTGCCGCGCCGATCCGGCGTTGCGGAAGAACTGCCGATCGGGTGCACCTTCCACCTCGAAGGGGATCAACGCGTTGGTGACCTCGGCGGTGTAGGCGGCGAGCTCGTACGTGACCGCACCGCCCGAGCCCCTGAGGCCGGCTTCGTACGATAGCGTCTCCTGGGGACGAAGATCGGGGTTGAAGCCCCCAGCACCATCGGGGCGATTTGTCAGCTCGGTGGTGGTGGGGGTCTCGAACGCTGTTGCCACATTGGCGAAGGCCGTCAGCGCCGGGGCGAGCTCGACGGAGATGCCGAGCGAGGGGCTCGCCTGCGACATCCGGATGCTCCCGGACTCGTCCGGGTTGTCATCCCCCACGAGGTAATCGTCGGTGGAGAACCGATACCAATCGTAGCGCGCACCACCCAGCAAGGTCACTGGACGAAAGGGACGGAACGTCGCCTGGGCAAAGAGCGCGATGTCGTCCACCGACTCGTCCTGGTCGAGGGTGAGGGCGCCTTTCTCGCCCGAGTCGTTGGCGAAGTTGAGCCGATCGTCACGCTGCATCGCCCCTTCGATGCCCGCCGCCAGGGTGCCCAGGTCATTGCCCGCGCGAACGATGCCCCGGAAGCCGGCTACCCGGCGTCCGAGATCGATGATCGAGGCCGGAATGGGGTTCAGCACCTCCCGAGCGATGCCGTAAGCGGCCAGCTCCACTTCGGTGGTGCCCAGCGGCGCGCGCAGCACCGCGCCGAGCTGTGCCTGTCGACCTTCCTCGCCGGTACGCTGGGCGACGTTGTTGGCGAAGGCCTGGGTGCGATCCTCTTCCAATAGAGCTTGTGAGAGCGAGCCGGGGTTCTCCGCGTCGTAGTCTACCGCGCTGGCGGTCAGGTCCAGGTCGCCGAATGGCAGAGCAACTCGGCTCGCCGCATGGACGCGCAGCAGTCTGGCATCACTGTACTCGCGCTCGCCACCGTAGCCCTGATGCGAGAGACGCAGGATGTACCGCGAGCCATCGCTGCCCCCGCCGATGGCGGCGCTGGCTCGCACCAGCTCGTGCGACCCTGCGGTGAGCGACGCCTGGCGGAGTTGCTCACCGGGGTCGGGTAGATAGGTCTCGAGCTGCAGCACGCCGCCGGAGCTCCCGCCGTACAGCGACGACGCGGGGCCGCGCATGACCTCCGCCCGGGAGAGAAAGGAGAGGTCGACGTGACTCAGACTCGTCTGCCCGTCGGGAAAGGTGGCCGGAATCCCGTCGACGACGACGCGCACGCCGCGCACGCCGAACTGCGCGCGAGCCCCGAACCCACGCACGGAAATTCGCTCCCCCAGTGCGTAGTTGTAGCGGTTGTCGATCTGAATGCCGGGCACGGCCCGGAACACTTCATCGAGGGCAAGCCCTGGCTTCCCCGCCGAGGACAGCTGCCCGCCCGCGACCACCGAGACGGAGTACGGGGCGAACCGGAGGGGAATGCTGGTGCGCAGAACCGAGACGGTGACTCCTTCCAGCGTCACCGGAGCGGTACTGTCGGGTAAGGGCGGTTCCTGTGCCCGGGCCACCGGTGCCGCGGCGCAAGCCAGGAGCAGGGCCGCGAAACCGAACAACTGCCGCTGCATGGTCTCTCACGGGGATAGGGTTCGGGCGGGCGAAGAGGTTCGAGACCGTTGCTCGTCGCCAGGGAGGCGACATTCGAGCATGCCTGCCTCCCGGCGTGTCTGCCCGAAGACGTCGAATCGCGAAAATGTCTGCTTTCAGGGCGTGGCCGGCAACCGTCGTCGGCCGCGGCGCCGCCGACTGCGAGGTATGGCGACCCCGAAACGGGGTGGCTCATGCTGGCGTCCTGCGCGGTCGCGTCCTACCGTTATGCATTCCTTCCTACTCCCACCTCGAACGATCGTGAAGCAGATACGCCATCTTTCGCCGCTCGGCGAGGTGTCGCTGGCGGTGCTCGCAGCGATTCTCGTCGGCACGCTCACCGCTTGTCGTTCCGGCCCGGACAGCATCGAGATTGCCCCCCCGGGCAACCTCGGGCCCATCGCCGATTTCGTGGAGCCGGGTTTCCCGTTCATCACCTCGACGGTGGACGCGCGCGAGGTCGATCCCACTCTGCCGGACGACAACGTCGCGACCCGCGGGCTCGTGCTGCTGTTGGGGGACAGCACCTACGTGACCTTCGATCCCGACCTGCTGCGGATGGCGATCGGATGGCGGGGGGAGTTCATTTCCCTGACCGCGATGGCGCAGGTCTCCTATCAGGACTCTCTCAACAAGAATAACCAGATCCCCAAGGTTCTCGGCACGGCGGTTTTTGCGACCGGAATCTATCCGGGCTGGAGTCCTGGCGAGCCGCGGTTCGAGGATCCGCGTCCGGCGGGGCCGTACCCGCCGGATCCGGGGCGCGGACCGCTGCCGGCGGATTGGGCGCGCTGGGAGGGAGTGTACGTGGTCGGCGATCGCGCCGTGCTGGCTTATACGGTGGCCGGCACCAGCATCCACGAGCAGCCGGGGATCGTTGAGGCCGGAGGAGAGGTCGGCATCGTTCGCACCTTTCGCGTTGGCGGTCGGGAGCAGCCCCTCTCGCTGGTCGCGGCCGAGGTGAGGGCGCTGGAGCGGGCGCAGGTGGAGGAAGGCCTCGCCATTCTGCACACCAAGGGGACGGATTCGGTGACGGCGGTCGGGATCACGGGCGCTCCGGCGGATGCGCGCTGGGAGGTCGTAGAGGACCGGTATGCAGTGGTTCGGCTTCCTGCCGGTTCTGACGAGGCGCTCTTCCGCGTCGTCCTCTGGAGGGGGCCGCAGGGCGCGGTTGAGAGGTTCCGGGAGATGCTTGCGGGCCCGACCGAGATGGTCGATTTCGAAGATGGTGGGCCGCGACACTGGAATCTCGCCGTCGCCACCTCGGGTATGCTCGCCCCGGATTCCGCCGCCTATGTGGTGGATGAGATCGCCCTGCCGATCGACAACCCGTGGCGGCGGAATGTGCGCCCCGCGGATCTGGCCTTCTTCTCTGACGGCCGCGCCGCAATGACCACCTTCGAGGGAGACCTGTGGCTGGCGGACGGGCTCGAGGGTGAGCTGGAGAACATCGTGTGGCGGCGGTTCGCCTCCGGGTTGTACGAGCCGATGAGCGTGGAGATCGTCGACGACGAGATCTACGTCTACAGTCGCAGCGGCCTCATCCGCCTGCACGACCTGAACGGCGACGGCGAGGCGGATTTCTACGAGAACTTCTCCGATCTCTCCATTCAGACCCTCGAGTCGCGCGAGTTTCCGCTCAGCATGGCGTCGAAGCCGGGCGGCGGGTTCTATCTCTCACGTGGCGGGGCGCTGGACAACGGGCCGCGCACTTCGCCAGCGATCATGCCGGGCTTCCGGGCCGGCTCCGCGCACTCCGGATCCGTGATGGAGCTCTCCGCCGACGGCCGGAGCATCCGCGCCTTCGCGACCGGACTCCGCGAGCCGTTCATCGGGGTCAATCCGCGGACCGGCATGGTCACCGCCTCCGACCAGCAGGGGAATTTCGTGCCCACGACTCCCGTCTACGAGCTCGAGCCGGGGGGCTACTACGGTGTGCCGGCCACGGCGCACCGCGAAGATCTTCCGGAGGTCCCGGGCCCGATTACCTGGATCCCGCACGAAGTGGATCAGTCCGGCGCGGGGCAGGCGTGGATTCCTGCTGGTTCGATGGGCTTCGAGGAGGATGCGTTGATCCACCTCTCCTACGGCCGCCCTGGTGCGTTCCGCATCTACCTGGATCGGAACGCGGGCGTGACCCAGGGAGGCGCAGTTGAGCTCAGTAGCGACTTCTCGGGTCCGCTGCTGAAGGCGGAGTTCAACCCCCACGATGGAGCCCTCTACGTGGCGGGCTTCCAGATCTGGGGAACCCGCTCGCGGGGGATCCGGGTGCTGGCGCGAATCCGCCACACCGGTGAGCCAAGCCTGATCCCGGAGGCCGTGCGGGTTGGTGAGCAGGGGGTGATGCTGCGCTTCGAGGTTCCGCTGGACTCGCAGAGCGTGGCGGATCTCGCGTCCTACGCGGTCAGCCGCTGGAATTACCAGCGAACCTCCCAGTACGGCTCCGGCCATTTCAAGCTCGACGGGAGCGCCGGAGAGGAGAAGCTGCCGGTCGCGGCGGCACACCTCGCGCCGGACGGGCGCACCCTGCTGCTCGTGCTCCCCGACATGCGCGAGGTGATGCAGCTACAGGTGGCGTACCGCCTACGAACCAGCGCCGGGAGGGAGATGGCGGATACGCTCTATCTGACCGTGAACCGGGTGGCGCCGCTGGACCTGGTGTCGATGGGCTTGGGAGGGATCGATTGGCAGGCGAGCCTGGCCGCCGTCGGGTCGACCACGGTTGAAGAAGAGGGCGAGGCCTCCGCCGCGCGGGGTGAGGACATCTTCCAACGGGTGGGCTGCGTCGCCTGCCATTCCGTGGATGGCTCGACCGCGGGCAAGCTGGGCCCGACCCTTCTCGGCGTCTTCGGGTCAACTCGCCCGCTCGAGGGCGGCGGCAGCGTCCGCGCCGACGAGGCTTACCTTCGGCGCTCCATCGAGCAGCCCTCCGCCCAGATCGTCGCCGGCTATGAAGCCGAGATGCCGGCGTACCTCGGCGTGCTCAGCGACGCGGAGGTCGAGTCGCTGGTGGCGTATCTGCAGACGCTAGCGAGGTAGCGGGGGACAGGCGACAAGGGGACGAGGGGACAAGGAGACAAGGAGACGGGGTGACGGGGTGAACGGACGGGCAAGACAAGGAGACAAGGGGTGCGCGGGTGAAGGGGGGCGCCTATTACGCACTTCAAGTCCCACGTCGCCCGAGGCTTCGTCCCTCCGTGTCTCCTTGTCTCCGTGTCTCCTCGTCTTTTGCGTGCGCCTCCTCCCCCGTCACCTTGTCACCCCGTCACCCGCGGCCACCTCCGCACCTCCGCCAGCACCTCACGCGCGGCGGCCAGCACCGGCTCCAGGGTCGGAGCGGGGGGAAGGGCCGCGGGCTCGTCGGGGTCGCCGAGGCCGGCGTCTCGGTGCAGGCGCACCCGGTCCTGGATCGCTCCCTTGATCTCGTCGGCGTTATTGACGCCGCGGAAATACGCCTCGTGGGTAGATTCGCCGGACTTTTCGCCGGCGGATGAGCCGCCTGCCCCGCCGCCGGCGGTACGCACGTGCACGTCGGCGATGCCGAGCAGGCGCTGAATCGGATTCTGGCGAATCGAGATCTGCTGGATGTTCGCGAAGGTCATCGTCTTCTCCTTCACGGTCATGATCCCTTCGCGGATGCGCAGGCTGCGGTCGGAGAGGACGTACCAGCGCAGGTCGAAATCCAGGCGGAGGACGGCGAGGCTGAAGAGGAGCTGCACCACGAAGGTGAGCCACGCCACGGCTTCCACCGCGCGGAGCCCGAAGCTGAGCAACGGATGGGTGACGATGGGCATGAGGAACGACAGCCCGATGAGACCGGCGATCAGGCCTCCGAGCGCTCCGAGCTGCCCCAGCGCCCACAGGACCAGGCGATACCGGAAGTAGGCCGGGGCGGCACGGAAGACCCGCACGCTTGCGCCTTCGGGGATCGCCGGCTCAGGCGGCACCCGCAGCACCTTCAGCAGCCACCGTCGCAGACCCTCAGGCATCTTCGGACTCCTGGCTCGACCCCGAGGGGAGCGAGCGACGGATCTGGCGCAGCTCCGCGGCGATCTCCGACAGGGTGTTCGCCAGAAGCTGCACGGAATCCATCGCCGCCTGCTCGCCCGACGCACTCGCGTGAAGCCGATCCCGTGCTCCGCGCATGCGGCCGTAGAGGAAGTCCCGCACCCCCTCGAAGTCCTTCAGTCCTTCGATCGTCATCTCCGCAGAGGAGCTGCCGCTCGCGGTCTGCACCTGGATCTTCGCCAGGCCCAGCCATCGCTCCACCACGTTGCTGGAGAGATGGATGTCCTGGATCCGCGCGTAGTTGAGCGACACCTCACGGCGGAAGAGAACGCCCCAGCGCATGGAGATTCCGTCCTCCTCCACGGTGTAACGCAGGCTGTGGTACTTGAAGTACGCCGGCACCAGGGCGAAGAGGAAGAAGGGCCCGAGGGCCAACGAGCTGATGGCATAGTAGACCATCAGCGCCGGATCCGCGCGGCGAACCTCGGGCAGCCGCGGAAAGACGGCGCTTGCGCCGGCCGCTTCCCGCCGGTCCGGAGCGCTGGCCGAGCTGACTGCGGGGAGGACGTCGGATCGTGTCACCCGGGCTCCTTTCGGTTTGGGCGGTGGCGGCTCAGTGCCCCTCCCCGTGAGTGATGGTGGCTGCCCCTCCGGAGAACTGCTGCCAGAGCGGTTCGGGTGCGGGGGCCGGATGATTGCCCAGCTGCGCCAGCGTCCGGGAGTCGTAGAGGCGTCCGTTCGCCATTACGAGCTCGATCGATTTGCTGTTTCGGATGTTGGCGAGCGGGTTTTCCCGCAGCACGACGAGATCCGCCAGCTTTCCCTCCTCGATCGAGCCGATGTCGCCATCCAGACCCAGGTACTCGGCGCCGGCGATGGTCGCGGTCCGTAGCGCCTCCAGCGGGGTCATGCCGCCCTGCTCCAGCATCCAGAGCTCCCAGTGTGCACCCAGGCCCTGCAGCTGCCCGTGCGCACCCAACTGAACGTGGCCGCCGGCATCCAGCACGGCCTTGGCGGCACGAGCGCTGAGGATGTAGGAGTAGTCCTCGGGGGCCGCCATCTGGCGTCGCCGGGAGCGAGCGTCCAGGATCGCACGCGGGACGAAGTGGCGCAGCGGCTCCTCCTTCCAGACGTCCGACTCCTGAAACCAGTAGTATTCCCCGCTCAAGCCCCCGTAATTCACGATGAGAGTCGGGGTGTATCCTGACTTCGACTCCGCCAGCAGGGTGAGTACGTCCCTATAGAGCGGGGCCACCGGAATATTGTGCTCGATTCCGGTGTGGCCGTCGAGGAGGTGGGTGACGTTGAAGTAGAACGTGCTCCCTCCCTCCGGCACCACCATCATCTCCAGCTCCCGTGCCGCTTCCACGATCTGCTGCCGCACGTCCCGCCTCGGCTGGTTGTAGCTCTTGACGGTGAAGGCGCCCACCGCCTTGAGCCTGCGCAGGTGCGAAAGGGCGTCCTCGTACGATTCGATGACCACCTTGTAGTCGGTGTCGGCGCCGTAGAGGATGCGCCCGGTAGAGAAGAGCCGCGGGCCCGTCATCATTCCCGCGCGGATGAGCTCCGCACTGGTGAACACCGCCTCCGTGTCGTTCGAGGGGTCGTGCATGGTGGTCACCCCGTAGGCCAGGTTCACCAGGAAGCCCCAGAGGGTCGTCGGCTGGATACCGTCGCTGCCGGTGCCGATGTGGGCGTGCACGTCGACCATCCCCGGCATCACAAAACGACCGGACACGTCCACTCGCGACGCGTCGGCGGGTATCGTCACCTCGGCCGATGGCCCGACGGCGACGATCCGGTTCTCCTCCACCAGCACCGTGCCGTTCTCGATGACTCCCCGCGGACCCATGGTGATGATGGTGCCTCCGACGAGCGCGATGCGTCCGGAGGGGCGATCGGCGGTGGCGACGAACCCGATCGGGATGCCGCTGGCGGTGGGCTCTTCCTGCACCCGCCGGCCGTCGAGGGTCGCGAACTCGAAGGTCTCGGCGAGATCCCGGTGGAACAGCTCGGGCCCCAGCGCCCAGTAGACTCGCCGTGAATCCGGGGTCCAGTGCAGGTAGTGTCCCGCGTCGCGCGAGATGCGGCGCACGGGATATTCGGTGCTCGTCGGGGAGAACTCGATCGCGCGGCCGGTGTGTGGCAGCGGAGCGAGGTACGCGTTGTACCTCTCCACGACAGCGACGTAGCGATCGTCAGGCGAGGGGACGATCTCGGTTGCCGCTTCCGCGGACAGGTGCACGTGTCGATCGCCGCCGTGCAGATCCACACTCTCCAGAGTCGTTCGCCCCTCGTCCTCGCCGATCAGGTAGATCCGGGCGCCCGTCCGATTGAAACGCGGGCGGGATCCTTCTTCGGTAACGCGGCGCGCCTCTCCGCCAGTAGCCGGTACGATGTAGATGCCGCGCTCGTGGGTGAAGAGCTCGCCCCGGAGTCCATCCCCGCCCACCTTCCGGTAGACTATGTGCGATCCGTCCGGCGAGAACGACGGCTCGACGTAGTGGCCGGGCTCTCTGGTAACGGTGCGCGGGTTGGTGCCGGAAGGGGAGACGATGCGCACCGATCCCTGCTCGCGGTCGTTCCAGGTGGTGTACACGACGAATTGGCCGTCGGGCGACCATGAGGGGTAGAGCTCCCAGCTCTCCTGGTCGCCGGTCAGTCTTCGCGGGGTTCCATCGGGGAGCTCCTTGATCCACAACTTGCCGAGCGCGCTGTAGACCACCTGCCGCTGGTCCGGAGAGACCGACACCCAGCGAAGCATGCGAACCGAGAAGGTCTCCTCGCCGATCTTCTGTGGGAAGCGAACCGCGTCGGTGATTCGCTGGCGAATCGTCGCGCGGAAGGGAATCTGCCGCGGCTTTCCGCTGGCGACGTCGACCCGCCACAGCTTCCCCTGCGCCCAGATCACAATGCTCGAGCCATCGGGCGTCCAGTCGTAGCCGGGATAGGTGCCGAAGAGCGCCCACGCCTCCTGCTGGTCGTGACTGAGGCTGTCCCAGAGCACCCGTTCGCGGCCGCTCCGCATGTCGTGAAGCATCAAGGCCGTACGCGTGCCGAGGCGGCGGACGAACGCCATCTGGCTCCCGTCCGGCGAAAGCCGCGGTGCCATCGAGCCCCCCGATCCGTCGATCCAGGTCTCCTTCTCACCTGTCTGCAGGTCGATCCGCTGGATCACATAGATCTCGCCGTGCGGATCCCGGTTGTACTCGAAGCGGCCCCCGGGGCTGACGTCCTCGCTGTAGTAGACGTACCGGCCATCCGGCGACACCACCGGCTCGGTGGCGTTCTGCTCCCAGTTCCGCCTCTCCGAGATCTGTGATCCCCCACCCCCGGCGATGTGGTAGAGCCACATCTCCCCGGCACCGAGCGAGCGGGTGTTGCGGAAGTGCTTGCGTCCCACGAGGTAGAGCCCGTCCGGCGTCCAGGCAGGGTTGCTCACCTGTCGCTCCTTCTCGTGGCTGACCTCTCGAGGCTCGCTCCCGTCGGCGTTCATCACCCACAGGTTCTCCAGGCCCCCGCGGTCGCTGGTGAAGGCGATGCGGGTGCCGTCCGGACTGAAGCGCGGCTGCGTCTCGAAAGCCGGCCCCCCGCGGATCAGCCGTGCCGTGCCGCCCTCGATCGGCAGGAGGTAGATGTCGCCGACGAGATCGAAGACGATCTGGCGTCCGTCGGGACTTACGTCCACCGACATCCAGGTGCCCTCGTCGGTGGTGAACTCCACCACCTTCCCGGGCCCGTGGGAGTCGGTGACGTCCCAGTCGGATTCTTGCTGAAATGCCGCGAGCGTCGAGGGAACGAAGAAGGTCAGGAGTGCGGAAATGCCTGCAATCAGACGCATCTGTCTTTCTGCTGGGGTGGGATCGCCGACGTAACCTGAGAGCGGAACCCGGTAGGCCGCTCCCGGGAGCCGTTTCCAGCGCCGGCCGCGGACGATCCAAAGCCCGACGGCAGCGCCTGGGTGCACTGGTGGAACGGTGAGCACCGGCCTATAAATAGCCGCTTCACGAAACGGGAGAAAACACGTTGATTCGACAGATCGCTATCGCGGTGGCGGCGAGCGCCCTCGCGCTGGGCCTTCGCCCGGCGGCGTTGGCGGCTCAGGAGGAAGCCCCGGAAGAAGAGGAATACCCTCGGATCTCCGTGACCGAGGGGCATCTGCTCGCCTACTTCACCGAGGCCGAAAACTCACCCGTTCTGGTCGGCACGCTCCAGCATTTCAGCGTGTGGCGGTACGGGAGCAACTTCTTCTTTGCGGACGTTTCCGGGGGGTCAGAGTTGGCGGTGCGCGATACCGACCTCGGTGTATACCTCGAGTACGCGCCGGTGCTCAGCCTGCAGCGCGTCGGGCTCCTGCCCGCCCCGGGCGGTCCCTTACGGGACATCGGGGCGACGGTCCAGGTGAACGGGGGATGGACGGCGGGCGGTACGCCCATCGACCGGGTCTTCCTGGAGGGCGTAGAGCTGGCGTGGTCGGTGCCCGGCTTCGCCGTGTTGAACACGCAGCTCCTTGCCCGGCAGGAGCGAGGTTATCACCCATCGTGGCAGGCGACCTGGGTCTACGACGTGCCTTTTCGATTGGGTCCAGCCGTGGGGCAGGTGGCCGGATTCATGGACGTCTGGCGCCGCACCGGGCGGGGTGAGCCAAGCACCGTCCTGGTAGCGCAGCCGCAAATTCTGGTGACGCTCGGCTCGCCGGAGCCGGGGCAGAGCTTCTTCCAGGTCGGAGTCGAGCTGGAGCCCTCGCACGACTTCCCTGTGCGGGAAGCGAGGCGCGGCTGGAACCTCGGCATCAGCCCGCTCGTACGCTGGGTTTTCTGAGGCCGCCATCTCAGGCCCCGAACACTGCGGCCACGATGGTCCAGGTGAGGATCACGATGGCCGCAGTGAACAGAAGATTGAGTACCAAGCCGGCGCGGGCCATCTCCGGAATACTCACGTGGCCTGTGCCGTAAACGATGGCGTTCGGCGGTGTAGCGACGGGGAGCATGAAGGCACAGCTCGCCGCCAGCGCTGCCGGCACCGCGAGCAGGATCGGATCGGTGTCGAAAGCCGCCGCCACCGAGGCTGCCACCGGCAGGAAGGCGGCCGCGGTGGCGGTGTTGCTGGTGAGCTCGGTGAGGAAGATCACCACCAGGGTCACCGCGGTCGCGACGCCGACCGGTGGGATTCCCTGGAGAGCATCGAGCGACTCGCCGAGCCAGCTCGCCAGGCCAGTGCGATTGATGGCCCCGGCCAAGGAGAGCCCTCCCCCGAAGAGAATGAGGACGTCCCAGGGAAGCCGCGCCGCGGTAGACCAGTCCAGGAGCGCACCTCCCTCCTCGCTCCCGCTCGGGAGCACGAAGAGGAGAAGGGCGCCGACAATGGCGATTCCGGCGTCCGAGATCCCCGGCACCACCCTCGCCAGGAGCGGCTGAAATACCCAGGCGAGCGCGATCAGGGGCAGCACGACGCAGAGGATGCGTTCCGACCTGGAGAGCGGGCCGAGCGCCCGCCGCTGGTTGGCGATGAGCTCTGCGCCGCCGTGGACATCCTCCTCGCCCACCGGATAGATCCAGCGGGTCAGCACCAGCCAGGTCAGCGGCAGCGTCACCACCACCAGGGGAACGCCCACCAGCATCCACTCACCGAAGCCGATCTGGCGCCCGTAACTCTCCGCCATGAAGCCGGCGAGCAGCGCGTTGGGCGGCGTGCCGATGAGTGTCCCCACGCCGCCGATGCTGCACCCGTAGGCGATCCCCAGCATCATCGTGATCCGGAAGTTGCGCTGGGCCCGCTCGGTCGCGGGATCCCACTGTGCTTGCGCCTCGCCCGACTCGCCCGGCTCGCGTAGCAGCGCGATTACCGAGAGGGCCATCGGCAGCATCATCACGGCCGTGGCCGTGTTGCTCACCCACATGCTGATGGCTGCGCTGGCGATCATGAAGCCCGCCACTACACGCGCGGGACGGGTGCCCAGCGCCTGGACGATGGCCAGCGCCACCCGGCGGTGAAGCCCGGCGCGCTCCAGCCCCGCGGCAATCATGAAGCCGCCCATGAACAGGAAGATCACGGGATTCGCGTAGGGCGCCGCAGCCTCCTCGATCGAGCCGACTCGCAGGAACGGAAACGCCGCCAGCGGGAGTAGCGCCGTGGCGGCGATGGGAATGGCCTCGGTGATCCACCAGATCGCCATCCAGAGCGCCAGGGCGGCGGTCTTCCAGGCGGTGGCATCCATCCCCTTGGGGGCAGGCAATGCCAGGAGAAAAAGGAACAGCAGAGGACCGCTCAGCAATCCGGCCAGCTTTGGTGGCGGAGTGGCTACGTTCATGCGGACCGACGACGTAAGAAACGGCGGTTCGACCACGGGGCGAAGAGCAGCACAGGATAGCCTGTATGGCGGGGGGCGGCCAGAACTGGAGAGTCATTTCTGGCTGCCAAGGCGATCGTGCGGTGTCTGGAGTGCTCAATGAAGCGGTCGGTGTACCGCAACCCGCGCTCCTCGCTCCGCCGCCGGAATCAGATCGTCATCGAGGATCGAGTGAAGGACGCGCAGGTGTCCCCCGTCGCGCGAGACGTCCGCCGCCGAGGTCATGACTACGATCAACTCCAGGTCGGGAACCAGAAACAGGTACTGCCCGCCGTAGCCCCAGGCAAAGTACACGGAGTGTCCGCGTGCCTCCTTGATCCACCAGCCATAGCCGTAGCGGTGCGAATTGAAGCGGGATTGCGTGCGCGGGATCCATGACTCCCGGATCCACTCCTGCGAGATGATCCGCTGCCCACCATACTCGCCGCCGCGCAGGAACAGCTCGCCGAAGCGGAGGAGCTGCCGCGGCGTCATGCGCATCTCATTGCCACCGAAGTAGATCCCTTGAGGATCCGTGGTCCAGGGCAGGAGCTCGATACCCAGCGGCTCCGCCAGCTTCTCGCGGGCGTATTCGTAGGTGCTCATCCCCGTCGCCTCGGTGATGATGGCGGAGAGCAGATGGCTGGTGCCGGTGCTGTACTGCATGCGTCCGCCCGGCTGGTCGACCATCGGGCGGGTAATGGCGTAACGAACCCAGTTCGGGCTGGTGACCCATGCCCCGTAGTTGCGTCCGGAGGTGGATTCGAGTCCCGCCTGCATGGAGAGAAGGTCTCGGAGGGTGATGCCCGCTCGCTCGGATTCCTGTTCGGGGGTGAGGTATTCGGCGAAGAATGGGACGATGGGCTGCTCGAGCCCCTCCAGGTGCCCCTCTTCGATGGCGATGCCGATCAGCGTGGCGATGATGGTCTTGGAGGCGGACTTGATGTTCGCGGGCGTGTCCGGCCCCCGCCCGCGGAAGTACAGTTCGGTCTCGATCTCTCCCTGCCGCCACACGAGCAGGCTGTACAGGCGTGGGAGTGCGGAGGCACGGATGACAGCCCGTTCGAGGAGGGCGCTGTTCAGGCCAACGGTCCGAATCGGCGCTTCCTCGGCCACCTCGGGTGGGGAGCCTTCAGGCGCCCGCCGCGCGTCGGAGCAGGCGACAGCGGCTGTCGCGACCAGGAGGGTCAGCGGCACTGATGACCAGCGTCGGATCATGAATCGGCGCGCGGGCAAGAGGTGGAGAGACTCCCTGCAGCGCGGCTGCCGCCCCCCTGCAGGGGTTGCGCCTGGTGAGCAACGATGGTTATCTTCCCGCGTCCGAACGCGGAGCGATTTCGGACGGAGGGCATGAACTGGTGTCCACGCCCGATGTTCCACCCTAGCAAAGGAGGTGATCCTTGTCCTACGACTCGACTGTACGCCACCCGGCACGGGCAAGCGATCGCCGCATCGGTGCGTAACCGATCGTAACTGGCGAAAAGGTCCGCAGCGGCCGGTGCCATCGACGGCATCGCGCCGGGTAGCGGCAGAAGCGACACCGTCGGCGCTCGGCGCCGACGGTGTCGTCGCTTTTTGCATCCTGGCTTTCGGCAGCCGGAACGGGAATCAAAGGGGAAGAAGAGGTGTAGCATCTTCATGCGCCCTGCAGGCCCCGCGGGAGCCTCGACCCGTCTTCGGGAGCTGCATCGGCCCTCTGTCCGCAGAATCCTCTCCATGCGTCCGATCATCGGTCTCCTGCTCAGCCTGCTCACGGGGTGCACGCCCTTCCTGTTGCGTCCCTCCGCGCTGGAGCCGCTGCCGGCCGACACGTCGGTCCGCATCGGCGAGCTGGAGAACGGCCTGCGCTACTACATCCGTGAGAACCACGAACCGCGTGCGCGCGCTGAGCTGCGGCTGGTGGTGAACGCCGGGAGCGTCCTCGAAGCTGAGGACCAGCGAGGGGTCGCTCATTTCGTCGAGCACATGGCGTTCAACGGGACTACCAACTTCGAGAAGCAGGCGTTGGTGGACTACCTCGAGCACATCGGCATGCGTTTCGGCCCCGATGTGAACGCCTACACCAGCTTCGACGAAACCGTCTATCTGCTCACGGTTCCGACCGACTCCGCCGGGGTGCTCGACACCGGTCTGCAGATCCTGGAGGACTGGGCTACCGGTATTTCCTTCGACTCTCTGGAGGTGGAGAAGGAGCGGGGGGTGGTGATCGAGGAATGGCGGCTGGGCCGGGGAGCAGGCTCGCGCATGCAGGAGAAGCAGCTGCCAGTGCTGCTGCGCGGAAGTCGCTATGCGGACCGCCTACCCATCGGCACACGCGAATCGCTCCAGCGGTTCGACATCGAGGCCGCTCGCCGCTTCTATCGAGACTGGTATCGCCCGGACCTCATGGCCGTGGTGGCCGTGGGCGACTTCGATCCCGATTCGATGGAAGCGAAGATTCGCGAGCAGTTCTCCGACATCCCCCCGCGTGGCGGGCCAGAACGGCGAAACTTCGGGGTTCCCGAGCACGACGAGACGCTGATTTCCGTGGCCACCGACGAGGAGGCGACGGCGGCTACGGTGAGCCTGAACACCAAGCGGGAGCCGTCCCGGTGGACGACGGTGGCGGACTACCGGCGCTGGATCGTGGAGACGCTCGCCAGCAGCATGATCAACAACCGGCTGACCGAGTACACCCAGCGCCCCAACTCTCCCTTCCTGGATGTGTCGTCGTTCCAGGGTCGGTTCCTGCGCCCGGTGTCTGCCTATGTGCTGACCGCGCGAGTCCCTCCCAACGGAGTAGAGCGCGGGATGCGGGAGTTGCTGCGGGAGATCGTGCGCGTTCGCCAGCACGGCTTCACCGAGTCGGAGCTGGAGCGCGAGAAGACGCAGCTCCTGCGACGCGCGCAGCAGCGATACACCGAGCGGCATCGCATCACCTCCGCCAGCTTCGCCGCGGACTACACGGCTCATTTCCTGTACGGCGGCACCCTCGTCGCCGCAGAGGACGAATACGAGCTCTACCGCAGGCTGGTCCCCGGGATCACGTTGCCGATGGTCAACGCGGTCGCGAAGGAGTGGATGCGGATGGCGAACCGGGTGATTCTGGTCAGCATGCCGGAAAGCGACACCATCCGGGTGCCCGCGGAATGGCGTCTCGAGTCCATCGTGCGCACGATGGAGCGGCTGCGCACGACTCCCTATGACGACACCCAGGTGGATGCGCCGCTGCTCGGCTACCAGCCGGAGCCGGGACCGGTGGTCTCGGAGCGGAAGTACGAGGAGCTCGGGATCGTCGAGTGGGAGCTCGAGAACGGCGTGCGGGTGCTCGCCAAAGCGACAGACTTCCGCGAGGACGAGGTGCTGATGGTGGGGCGCAGCCCGGGTGGATCGTCACTGGTGTCGGACGAGGACTACCTGGCGGCGCTCACTGCACCGGCAGTGGTCCAGGCCGGCGGCCTCGGTGAGCTGAGCCAGACCGAGCTACGCAAGCTGCTCGCCGGCAAGGTAGCCGGCGTCGGCGTGGACCTTTCCGAGCAGCACGAGGGGGTATCCGGGGCGGCTTCGCTCCAGGACCTGGAGACGCTTCTCCAGCTCGTGCACCTGAAGTTCGTCGCCCCGCGCCTCGACAGCCTCGCCATCGAGGCGTACCGGCAGCAGGCACGCTCCACGATTGCCCTGCGCTCGCGCGACCCCGATCAGGTCTTCGTCGACTCGCTGAGGGCGATCCTCTCGCAGTACCATCCCCGGGCTCTTCCGCTCACCGTCGAGGACTTCGAGCGCCTGGACGTAGAGCGATCCTTCGAGATCTACCGGGATCGGTTCGGCGACGCGAGTGACTTCACCTTCTATTTCGTCGGCAGCTTCGAGGTGGACAGTCTCCGTCCGCTGGTGGAGCGCTATCTCGGTAGCTTGCCGTCGCGGGGACGGACGGAAAAGGGCAGGGATACGGGGGTCGAACCTCCGTCGGGGGTGGTCACACGGACGATTCGCCGGGGGCACGAGTCACGCGCTCGCACCCAGATCGTCTTCACGGGTCCGATCGAGTTCGAGCGCGATCGGCTGTACGAGCTCGATCTGCTCGCCGGGGTGCTGCGCATACGACTCCGGGAGACGCTCCGAGAGGAGCTGAGTGGCACGTACGGTGTGAGCGTCGGCGCCGGCGCGGTGGCCGAGCCTCGCCCGCGCTACCAGGTGGGAATCGCCTTCGGGAGCGAGCCGGAGCGCATGACCGAGCTGACTCAGGCCGTTTTCCAGGTGATCGACAGCCTGCAGACGTACGGTCCTACCCGCAATGACTTCCTGAAGGCGAAGGAGATGGCCCTGCGGGCCCGGCAGACGGACCTGCGAACCAACCGCTTCTGGATCGAGCGGATGCTCAGTTACGATCAGCACGACTGGCCGCTCGAAGGGATCCTCGATCTGCCGGAGTGGCTCGATCGTGCCAGCGAGGAGACCATCCGGCGTGCCGCGCGGATGTTCCTCGATGGGGGACGATACGTGCAGGTCACCTTGCTGCCCGAGGGATCCGCACCGGCCGACACTGTCGAAGGCGTTGCCGGGACGGAACTTCGCAGGTAGGGCCGGGTATCAGTGGTTCTGCCTGCACCAAGGTGCGTTTCAAGCGACGACGCGCCTTCCGGGATGGACACCCGGGGGGCGCGTTCCTTCATTCACCCCCACCCAGGAGGAGTTTTGTCCAGGCATCGGAAAAGCGATTTCGAGATTGCCCGTGACGAGCTGATGAGCCACATCCATCGGTGCGGCGTGCTCAAGGCACTGCCGGAACACCAGGTGGAGTGGATGGACGATACGATCGAGTACCTCGGCGAGTGCTACCCGTCGCTGACCGACGCCCAGCTGGCCGAGCTGAAGCAGATCGGCCTCCGCTTCTGCGCGCCGGTCATCCCGCACGGCGATGGGTATTCGGCTCTGACCGTGACGGAATCCGAGTACGGCAACGGCGTTCAGCAGGGAGAGAGCGACGCGAGCGATAGCCTGCAGATGGCGAGCGTGTGAGCCGTTGCGGCGCCATCGGATATGCGGATCGGGCGGGCCATGTGGTCCGCCCGAGGTGTTTTGAGCTTTCGTTCGGCCTGGTCCGGCGATGGTGAAGGCCTTCGGTTGAGCACATTGCCGGGCGCCGCGGCGGTGAGCCATATTGCTTCGGTTTCGTTCCCGCCCCTTCCACCACCGCCCCGTGGATGACTCACCTCTCCAGCTCGATCCGCTGGCGTGCGCTCGCCGTCGTTGCGCTGACGTCGATTGGTTGTGCCGCGGGTGACCGCGCGTCGGCGCAGGGGCAGGGGGGTGGCAACCAGGGCGTCGATCTGCGCGCCACTCTCGAGGCGCTCGCGGACGATTCACTGATGGGACGGCGGACCGGGACCGAAGGAGCGGATCGCGCCGCTCTCTTCATCGCCGCGGAGCTGCAGCGACACGGGGTGCAGCCCGCCTTCTCAGCCACCCCGGGTGGCGATAGTGCCTACTTCCAGCGCGTGCCCCTTGTCCGCGGCGACCGGATGCAACTGCTCGAAGGGTGGGCGGAGTACGATTCCGTTCCCGCTGAACAGCGTGTTCATGCGGCGAATGTGATCGGGATCGTTCCCGGGAGCGACCCGCGGCTGCGTGACGAGGCGATCGTGGTCGGGGCTCACTACGACCACGTGGGAATCGGGCGTCCGGTCGATGGCGACTCGATCTACAACGGCGCCGATGACGATGCGTCCGGAGTAGTGGCCGTACTCGCGGCGGCGCGCGCGCTGGCTGCCGGGCCTCCACCTGCGCGAACGGTCGTCTTTCTGCTGACCACGGGGGAGGAGCAGGGTCTCCTGGGAACCCGCTGGTACATCCGGAGCCCGGTGGTTTCGCTCGATCGGACCGTGGCCGATCTACAAGTTGAGATGATCGGCCGGCCAGATAGCGCCGCGGGTGGGCCGGGACGTGCGTGGCTCACGGGGTACGAGCGCTCGAGCCTGGGCGCGGAGCTCGCGCGGAACGGCCTTGCGGTGATCCCGGACCCGCGGCCCGATCAGCAATTTTTCCTGCGCAGCGACAACGTCGCGTTCGCCTGCCAGGGTATCCCCGCACACACCCTCTCCTCCTTCGGTCTACACGCCGACTACCACGGACCGGACGACGAGGTGGAGCGGATCGATTTCGCTCATTTCGCCGAGGTGGTGGAGGCGACCATCGCGGCCGTGCGGTTGCTCGCCTCGGGAGACGCTCCGGCATGGAATGAGGGTGGGGATCCAAGCAGGAATCCAACGGTATGTGGTTGACAGGAATCGAGGGATCGCCTGGCACGGGGGAGAAGAGCAATGAAGGCAAGAACGTTGGGGGTGGCGCTGCTGGTCACCGTAACGGCGGCCTGCGACACGACAAAGATCCCTCGTGCTCCCGAGGTGGGGGCGCGCGCGCCGGAGTACGCGGCCGCGGCATTGAACGGGGATTCCGCTACGCTGGCGGATTATGAGGGAGAGGTCGTGCTGCTGAACGTCTGGGCGACCTGGTGCATCCCGTGTCGTGAGGAGGTTCCGGCGCTTCAGCGCCTGCACGAGCGCTTCTCGGAGGAGGGACTACGGGTGGTGGGCGTCAGCGTGGACGCCCAAGGGGAGGCGAGGACCGTTCGCGAGTTCGCCAACGAATTCAGCGTCACCTACGACATCTGGCTGGATCCGGACGAGCGGGTGATCGACGACTTCCGGGTGATCGGGGTACCGAACACGTTCCTCATCGACCGTGAGGGGATCATCCGCTGGAAGCACATCGGTCCGGTACGCGATGACGACCCCGCGCTGCTGCAGCCCCTGAGGGAGGCTCTGCAGGCCGAGAGCTGATGGCCGAGCAACCGAGTAAGCGGAGCGAGTGACGACGGTCGGTCGGTGTCGCCGGGACACCGATCGGAAGGCAGGAAAGACGAGGAAAAGAGAAAGCGACCGGAGGCAATCGCCTCGACGGTCGCTTTCCGCCAGGAGGGTCAGCCGGAGGGAAGGCGCCGCCGGAGGTCCTTCACCCCCGCGGCGACCCCCGCCCCTACACCGACCCCGAAGAGCAACGCGGTCATCGCTCCCACGAACGGGAGAAGCGCCACGATGGGCAGCGACACCAACCAGGCCCCCGCTCCCGCCACCACCGGCGCCGCGGCGTTATGCACTGCATCAACATACGCCAGCCGGCGCCGCACGAACGAACGGGTCTGGAAGTAACCCAGGGCGGCGATGGCGACCGTTGCGACAAGTCCAATCAGCTCGAACACGGTACGCTCCTGTGCTACGGGGGAAAACAACCTCGTTCCACCCTACGTCCTTTCGGGGTGCCCGGTTTCAGCACCCTCCCGTTGACGGGCTTCTCAGTGGGAAGTCCGCGCGCTAGATTACAAACGGTCCCGCAAGTATCTCTCCCGCCCTCGGGTTCGACGTGGTCGCAGAGGCCGTCGTCACGCTGCGTGCACATCAACCTGCCCCGGCGCTGCTGGAGCTGGAATACCGTCCTCTAGCCGGTCGTCTGACCCGGACGCTGCTCGCGCTGCTCTGCTGCTGGGGTGCGCTGCCGTTCGTGATCTGGATTCCTCCGCACTACCCCTGGGTCGTTCTGGCGATGGTCGCCGGGATCTACCTGGCGCACCGCAGCTGGACGGGCCGGTACCGTGTGGCATACTTTGCGGGTCTGTGTCCCCGGTGTGGCCACGCGATCTCGCTGGGGCTCGACCGGTGCATCAGCCTGCCGCACACGCTCACCTGCTACAGCTGCCATTTCGAGCCCCGGCTGGAAGTTCGCTTCATCGAGGCGAAGGCTCCTCCGCAGGAGCGCCCGGAGCACCGCGACCCGCGCTGCGTCGGGGTCTGGGAGACGCGGTGGCTCGCGGACGAGGCGCTGTTGGTCTGCAGCCGTTGCCACGCGAGCTGTCCGTCGACGGAAGAGACTCGAGAGGCGGCGCGGATAGAGAACGACTGCGCCGCCCTGCTGGAGCAGCTCACCCGGGAGGGACGCTCGATCCTCTAGAGAGCCTGTCCCTGCCCGAGCTCGAGCACCGCCCGCGCGCGGGCCCCTTGCCCACCCCTCGCCCCCTCAGTCGCGGATCAACCTTGAACCAACCGGCTTCGCCCGCGGTGCATCTTTGCGGGTGAACGAAGGTGCAGTAGCTCAGAACCCCGGTCCCCGGTTCACCCGCCGGTGCCGGGGTCTGGCGTTTTCAGGGGATCGTGAGCGTCTGGCCGGGCAGGATTCGCGAGGAGTTGAGGTCGTTCGCCGCCATGAGCGCATCCACCGTGGTGTCGTGGCGGCGCGCGATGCCCCAGAGCGAATCCCCACGACGGACTCGATATTCCGTCCCGCTCGCCAGGCGAGGTCCACCGCGAGCCGCCACGTAGCGGGCGTAAGGCGCCGGATAGACGGCTACGTGAAAGTGCGGGGGATGGTGCTCTTCGGTGGCCTCGATGACCCCCCGCTCCTCGAGGGTGAGGAGCGTTCGCCGAAGCCAGGAAAGGCAGCTGCGCTTTCGCGGCTTGCGCAGGTCGATCGCCATCCCGGTGGGGTGAACCGATTTACGAACGCTGTTGAAGAGTCGCATCGACTTCGGACGAGCGGCACTGGTCACCACCAGCCGCTCGCCGCAGGCCGAGCGAAATTGAGCCGCGAGGCGCTCGACAAAGACCCGCGTCTCGGGGCGTGCATAGGGATAGCTCACCCCGCTGGTGGTGTAGTTGGCGTTCCCGCTCAAGCGAACGAAGCGACCTTCCTTGCCGGCGCGACGAATCCCGTCTCCGGTCTTGTAGAAGTAGATGCCGTTCTCCACCGCATGAACGTACATGCGGTCGATGCTGTCGGTGGAGCCACGCAGCGACTGAGCAAGGAGAGATGCGGGGAAAACGGCATGAGCAAGGAGTCCTGCAAGGGCGGTGAGAGATACGAGGAGGCGGTTCATTCCACGGTGTGACTGGCTGCTTACTCGATCGGCGAGGGACTGAAGCGATCTGACCTGGCAACGCGCCAGACCTCTGGCCGCGGCCAGGCACAGGCAGTTGCTATACTTTGGCGTCGGCAATGATGTTCCACGCCCACCTCTCCTCTCACTATTGACAACGCGCCGGATATCTGCAACCTTGCATCCGGATATACGGATGAATCGACCCGAGCCTCTCTTCGATCGCATCTCGGCGCTTGCCGACCCCATCCGGTGCCGAATTCTGCTGGCGCTGGAGCGTCGCGAGCTGACAGTGGGGGAACTCGGGACGGTGTTTCAGCTGCCGCAGTCCACCATGAGCCGCCACCTGAAGGCGCTGGTGGACGACGGTTGGCTGGTATGGCGGGCCGAGGGGACCAGTCGTCGCTACACCCTTCCGCTTGAGCGGATGGATGACGCCGGTCGGCGGCTGTGGGAACTGGTCCGCGAGGAGGTGGCGCGGCTTCCCGCCACCGAGCAGGACGCCCGCCGGGTACGCAGCGTGCTGGCACAGCGCCGGGAGCGCGGACGGGAATTCTTCTCCACCTCGGCGGGAGAGTGGGACCGGCTACGAACCGAGCTGTTCGGGCGGCGAGTCGAGCTGCAGGCGCTGCTCGGATTGCTCGACCCGGACTGGGTCGTCGGGGATCTCGGGTGCGGCACAGGGCAGGTCAGCGAAACCCTTGCGCCATTCGTCGCGCGGATCATCGCGGTGGACGAGTCGCCCGAAATGCTGGACGCGGCTCGCGTCCGACTCGCGGGTCGGGGGAACGTGGAGCTCCGGCGAGGGGAACTGGAAGCGCTGCCCATCAAGGAGGGCGCGCTCGACGCGGCAGTCCTCTTCCTGGTGCTGCCCTATCTCGCCGAGCCGGCGGCGGCGCTTACCGAAGTCGCGCGCGTTCTCCGACCCGGCGGTCGAGTTCTCATCGCCGACATGACCCCGCACGACCGGGAGTCGTACCGGCAGCAGATGGGGCACCTCTGGCTCGGCTTCTCCGAGGAGCAGCTCGGTGAATGGCTCAGGGAGGCCGGCTTCCACGAGATCCGTTGCGTGCCGCTGCCCGCCGATCCGGAAGCCAAGGGGCCGGGGCTGTTCGCGGCCCGAGCGACGATTTGATGATGCTGCCCGATTTCGAGTCTTTGCGTCATTGGAAAGCCGGTCGGTGGAGACGCCGCAGCGTATCGGGAAAGATCGATTCTGCAGAGGTCTGCATTCATGATCTGTGATCAAGAGCCTGGGCTTCCTGCACTTCTTTATCTCACTCACTCGAGGTAATCCATGTCTACCATCATCGAAGCCCGGAACGACCCTTTCGCCGCTGCTCGGGAAGCGGGTCGTGTGCCGTTCAAGGTGAAGGATCTGGGGCTCGCTGACTTCGGTCGCAAGGAGATTCGCCTGGCGGAGCAGGAGATGCCGGGTTTGATGGCGCTGCGGGAGCAGTACGCCGGGCAGAGGCCCCTGGAGGGTGCTCGGATCTCGGGGTCGTTGCACATGACGGTGCAGACCGCCGTGCTCATCGAGACCCTGACCGCCCTCGGTGCGGAGGTGCGCTGGGCGTCCTGCAACATCTTCTCGACCCAGGATCACGCCGCCGCCGCCGTCGTGGTGGGGCGCGACGGAACGCCCGAAGATCCGCGGGGGGTGCCGGTCTTCGCCTGGAAGGGGGAGACGCTCGAGGAATATTGGTGGTGCACCGAGCAGACTCTGCGTTGGCCCGACGGGGGTGGCCCGAGCCTGCTGCTCGATGACGGTGGGGATGCGACTCTCCTCGTGCACAAGGGCGTCGAGTTCGAGCGCGACGGGGTGGTTCCGCACTTCGACCCGGAGAACGATCCGGAGGAGTGGGGCGTCATCCTGGAGGTGCTGCGGCGCACGATCGCGGAGGAGCCGGGACTCTGGACGCGGCTGGCGGAGGGGATCCGCGGGGTCTCGGAGGAGACCACCACCGGCGTCCACCGGCTGTACCAGATGCAGCAGGCAGGGACGCTCCTCTTCCCGGCAATCAACGTCAACGATTCGGTGACCAAGAGCAAGTTCGACAACCTGTATGGCTGCCGGCACTCGGTCATCGACGGGCTGAACCGCGCCACGGACGTGATGCTCGCCGGCAAGGTGGCGGTGGTGTGCGGCTATGGCGACGTGGGGAAGGGGTGCGCGCAGGCGCTCAGGGGGCAGGGAGCGCGGGTGGTGATCACCGAGATCGATCCGATCTGCGCGCTGCAGGCAGCCATGGAGGGATATCAGGTCCTCACCCTCGAGGACGTCGTGGAGACCGCGGACATCTTCATCACGGCGACGGGCAACTACAACATCATCACCGTCGACCACATGGCGCGGATGAAGGACAAAGCTATCGTCGGCAACATCGGCCACTTCGACAACGAGATCGACATGGCCGGCCTCAAGAAGGTGCCCGGGATCCGGCGGATCAACATCAAGCCGCAGTACGACGAGTGGGTCTTCCCGGACGGCCACAGCGTGCTGGTGCTCGCCGAGGGGCGGCTGATGAACCTCGGCTGCGCGACGGGCCACCCAAGCTTCGTGATGTCCGCGAGCTTCACCAACCAGGTGATGGCGCAGCTGGAGCTGCACCGGAATGCCGAGTCGTACGACAAGGCGGTGCACGTGCTGCCGAAGAAGCTCGACGAGCAGGTGGCCAGGCTGCACCTAGACAAGCTCGGAGTGAAGCTTACTAAGCTGACGCGCGAGCAAGCGGACTACATCGGGGTCCCGGTGGAGGGCCCGTACAAGCCGGATCACTACCGGTACTAGGCAGTTTCGCGAGCCCTATTCGCGATAGTGGATGACCTCTGCGGCGGGTGCGATGCCCGTCCCAAAGCGGGACTCGAAAAGCCGGCGGTCAGTGCGACCGCTGGCTTTTCGTTGTGACCCTTCCATTCTCCGGTTGCGGGTCCCGCTGTCACAGGCGCCGCCCCTCAGGGGTCATCTTTGTGGATGAGCGGGGGCGGGGAGGTGCCCGGAGCATCTCCGTCCGGGTACCAGATTGCACCGAGGCCATTGCATCGAGGCCATTGGCCTGGCGGCGGCACCGGCGAGAGGGGATTGCGCGCCTCGCCCAGGCGTCCGCCGGTCGGAGCGCGGAGAAGAGGCGCGTGCGCTGCACTTCATCGAAGGTTTCTGATGCAAACTGATCCGCTCAGCACGCCCGAGGCGTGGAACCTGGTGGCGGAGGGATACGTCACCGAGCTGCAGCCGATGTTCGAACGCTATGCCCTCGACGCGCTGGCGCTAGCGAATCCCCCGGCGGGGGCGCGGGTGCTGGACGTGGCGACGGGGCCGGGGACGCTCGCCCTCGCCGCAATTGAGGCGGGATGCCGGGTGACCGCCGTTGATTTCTCGGAGGGGATGCTGGAACAGCTTCGGCAGGCCTGCGCGCTGCGCGGCATCTCCGACATCGAGATCCGCCATGGCGACGGGCAGGCCCTGGAGTTCGCGGACGGAACGTTCGACTACGCCTTTTCGATGTTCGGGCTGATGTTCTTCCCCGATCGGGCCGCCGGCTTCCGGGAGCTTCGGCGCGTGCTCAGACCCGGTGGGCGGGCGGTGATCGCCAGCTGGGCGCCGAGGACCGAGGTCCCCCTTCTCGACGCCTTCGAGGCGGCCCTTCGTCAGCAGGCGCCCACGCCGTCGAGTCCCGCCACTGCCCTGCCGCTGAGCGATCCGGAGGTGGTTCGCGGGGAGATGTCGAGCGCCGGATTTGCCCAGGTCGAGGTCCACCGGGTTGCGCACGAGGCGGAAGTCCCCTCGGTGGCGGCATTCTGGGAGTCCAACCAGAGCAGCTCCGCCCGCGTGGCCTTGCTGCGGCAGGCGGTTGAGCCGACGGAGTGGGAGCGGATCTCAGCCCGGGCTTGCGCCCGGGTCGAGGCGGAGCTGGGTCCTGGACCGCACATCCTCCGGATGCCCGCATTCCTTACCATAGGTACGCGCTGAGGGGCTGGCTTCACCGACGTCCTGAGCCTCCGGGCCGGATGCTCAGAAAAGCGGTCTGTTCGTGGCCCGATCCTTCACCCCGGTCGCGCCCTGGCGGAGGCGCGCGGCAGGATGTCGGTCGCGCGATGATCGGAGCTCACGGTATCGACCAGGACCACATCGCCCTCGGTATTCCGGGTCCGTAGCGGGAGGATCTCCTGGTAGGCAGGGGAGCGGTACCAGGCGAGGGCTTTCTGGCGGTCGGGAAAGCTGACGATGACGAGATCGCCGGTCCAGCTCCCCTCCAGCACCTCGGGGGCGGCGCCATGCACCAGAAAGCGGCCTCCATACGGCTCGAGCGTCGCGTCGATGCGCTCCAGATATTCGACGATCTCGGCCCCCATCTTCACGTTGCGGAGATGGGCGACGGCGAGCACAGGGGTATCGGATTTCAGGTTCGTCTGCATTTCCGTGGACCAGGGCATCAGGTCTGAGTTTCGGCGTGGCATCACGGCGACGAGGCGCCGGAAAGCTCCCGCTCGCGCGCGTGTTCCAGAGCTCCGCCCGGGGATCAGGCCTTCAACTTTGCCACCCGCGATGAACGCGCATCCAGCGTCGGCGCGCTCCGCTGGGTGGTCCCAAGGCCGTGGCATCCGCTCATCCGCGCGTCGCGAGCCTCCGAAAGCCGGCTCTATGAACGTCGATGAAGGGTAATCTGGCGATCTGGAGCCGTCGATTACTCGGGAGGTAATCGGGATGTCGGTTGTGGAAGGAGTTCCCGTACAGCGCCGGACGGCGGGTCGGTTCGGCGAGCTACTGCGCGAGTGGCGGAGGCGACGGCGATACTCGCAGCTCGCCCTCGCCTTGGAAGCCGGTACCTCCGCTCGCCACCTCAGCTTCCTCGAGACCGGCCGGGCCAGGCCCAGCCGTGCCATGGTGCATCGCCTGGCTGAGACCCTCGAGATCCCGGCACGGCAGCGCGATGCGCTCCTGCTCGCCGCCGGCTTCGCGCCCCTCGGCTGGAACGAGGATCGCGCCGCGGCGCTCAAATCGGCAAAGGAAGCCATCGGCCTCGTGCTGCGGGGCCTGGAACCTTTCCCCGCCCTGGCGGTCGATCAGCGCTGGACGCTCCTCGCGGCTAACCGCACGATCGAAGTGCTGTTACGGGGCGCTGCCCCCGCGCTGCTGGAGCCGCCGGTGAACGTGCTTCGCGTCAGCCTCCACCCCGAAGGACTCGCACCCCACATCGTGAATCTGGAGGAGTGGAGAGCGCACGTGTTCAGGCGACTCCAGCGCGAGGCGGAGTGGTCCGGGGATCCGGTTATCGCCGATCTGATCGAAGAGCTCCGCGCCTATCGGGATCCGCCCTCCGTCTCGCCGTCGCGACCGCCGGAGGAGCGGCGTGCAGAGCAATGGACCGAGCTGCCGCAAGTCGCCGTGCCGTTGAGGCTCGCCACCGACCGCGGAATTCTCTCCCTCATCAGCACGACGACTGTCTTCAGTACGGCAGTGGACGCAGCGCTCGCCGAACTGACCATCGAGAGCTTCCTCCCGGGCGACGAGGCGACACGGTCTGCGTTGACGAAGATTTTTGAGAGCGAAGCAGGCTGATCGCTTGGCTGCGCGTCGACCTCAGGCCGTCCTCGCAGTCAAGACGTTCCAAGGGTTAACCATGGAGGGCACGGAGGTTGGCCCAGGACCAGAGAGGACTACCGCGCTACAGACAGCCTCACTCGCCGATTGTAAGAAATTGAATTTCGAAACTCCTCCGTGCCCTCCGTGTAACCCTCTGCGACCTCCGTGGTTAGAATCGCTGAAGCAAGAGCTACTTTCCGCAATCAAACCATACGCTCTCGCTGGGTGATGTAGGCCTCCCCCCCCGCTTCAGCGCTTCACCGCCCGCATTGCCAGGAAGAGGGGGATCTCCTGGTCCGCCAGCCGGTGGGCCCTAGCGCGGGAGGCGCCCGCGGCGCGCCGATGTGTCGGCACCTCGCGAAGCCGGTCGATCCAGAGCCCGTGATCCGCCAGCGCGTCGACGTATTGTTGGAGCGGTCGGTGATAGCTGCGGGTCGCACCGCGCCTGCCACCGAGATACTGCTTCATCGGCACCGTCAGCGGCGTCAGGTAGCGATCGATTCGCCGAAAGCGGAGGCGCCGCTGCTCATCCCAGCCCCAACCGCTCTGCCGCGGAATGCGGAAGCAGGGGTGTGTCATCAACAGCACCGCTCGCCCCCCGGTTCGCAGAGCACCCGCCGCGTTTCGCACCACGGCTTCCAGGGGTTCGATATCCTGGATGCTCAGCAGGAAGGTGACGGCGTCGAACTCCCCGGCTTCGATCGAGCCGAGCAGATCGGGCTGGGTGGCGTCTGCGATCAGAAAGCGACCTTGCTCCGAGTGGTGTCGTCGCGCGAAGGCGATCAGCCGGCGACTCGAATCTATGCCGATGTAGCGGGCGCCCAGCCTGGAGACGTACGGAGCCAGAGCTCCAGTTCCGCAGCCGACGTCCAGCAGGCGTTCGCCGCTCTGCAGCTCGAGCAGCTGTAGCACGGTGGGGATCGCCGTGCGCCTGTGGTGCTCGCTTCCTTGCGCGCCTACCCACCCCGCATACCAAGTGGCCACCGGATCCCAGCTCCGGCTGGCGGCCCTCTTCGCGTTATTTCGCTGTGCCATGTTTCCGTGATTGTCATCGCAATGGTGCAGTTCGGGAAAACGGAAGGGCCGCGGTACGCCTGCGCGCGCCGCGGCCCATGAACGAAGGCCGTGGCCGCTCGCGAGAGCGTGCCACGGCCGGGGATATGTCAGCGATGAATCAGGTCATCTACCCGGAAAGCGGGCACAGCCTCGCCGCAGGCAACTCCGCAGCCGGGCGTTGCGCAGGCGCATCGAGGCGATTCCCATCCAGGTATTGCAGACCCTCATGTGCTCCTCGGGAAGTATAAGTCCATCTGGGAAGCTAATCGCGACCCCGGATGCGCGTCAACGTCCTGCAGCGCCCCTGACAATATGATCGGAAAGCATCCCGGCGGGCAGAAAGGGGTGATGACAGGGGGGCCGATGGCGGCGGTCGCGATCGTGGCCGAACGGCCGGAACGGTGGTCACGAGGCCGTCGCGAGAGGCGCGACCCGCGGCGATTCTGAAGGGTTTGCCGCTGCGGAGGCGGCCAGTGTAAGTTCCCGCACGCCGTCGACCGCGCCGCCGACGGCAGCCGGCCGAGACACCGAGGAGTATACGCCGCATGGGTTACGACGCGCTGTACGTGCTGGTCCCCCTGACCCCTTTCCTGCTGCTCCCGGGCGCAGTGTGGTTGGGCGGGCGACCGGCCGCATACGCGCGGCTGCTCGCGCTCGCGCCTGCGGTTCTCACCGGCTACTTCGTCTACCTGTTGTGGCGCGTCGCGGCCGACGGCGCCTTCACAGCAACCCTCCCCTGGGCCCCGGATCTCGGCCTTTCCCTGTCGCTCCGCTTCGACGGGTTGGGTCTGCTCTTCGCCATCATCGTCGCGGGGATCGGGGCGCTGATCGTCCTGTACTCTTCCAGCTACCTCGAAGGGCATCCTCTGGCGGGTCGGTTCCAGCTCACGCTCTTCGCCTTCATGGGCTCGATGCTGGGCGTGGTGCTGAGCGACAACCTGCTCGTGCTCTTCGTCTTCTGGGAACTTACGGGCTTCACGTCATACTTCCTGATCGGCTTCGATCATGAGCGGCACGAGGCCCGCAAGGCCGCGCTGCAGGCGCTGCTGGTGACCGGCTCCGGCGGGCTCGCGCTGCTCGGTGCCGGTGTGTGGATCTGGCAGACGACCGGTACCCCGCTGATCTCTGTCATGGGCGGCGCCAGCCTGGCCTCGCATCCGGCTTATGCGATCATCGCTGCGCTGATCCTGCTGGCGGCCTTCACCAAGTCGGCGCAGGTGCCGTTTCATTTCTGGCTGCCGAACGCGATGGAGGCGCCCACCCCTGTGAGCGCTTACCTGCATTCGGCCACCATGGTCAAGGCGGGGGTGTACCTGGTCGCGCGTATGACCCCGATCCTCGGTGGGACGGCGTTCTGGAGCGGTGTGGTGGCAACTGCCGGCGCGGTCACCATGGTGGGCGCCGGATACCGGTCGCTGCTCGAAACCGACCTGAAGCGGATCCTGGCGTACACCACGATCGCTGCGCTCGGGGTGATGATGCTGCTGCTGAGCGCCGGCACCGGCCCCGCGGTGGCTGCCGGCCTGGTGTACCTGGTTGCCCACGCTCTCTACAAGGGAGCCCTCTTCCTCACCAGCGGGGCCGTAGACCACGAGACGGGCACGCGGGATGTGGGCGTGCTCCGCGGGCTGCGGAGGGCGATGCCGCTGACCGGCACGGCCGCGATCGTCGCGGCCGTCAGCATGGCCGGTGTGCCCCCGCTCCTCGGGTTCGTGGCGAAAGAGGAGCTCTACGCGGCGGTGGCCGAGTTTCCTGTTGCCGGGTCACTCCTGCTCGCGGCAGCGGTGGCGGCCAGTGCCATGCTCGGCGCGGCCGGCCTGACGGCCGGCTTCTCTCCTTTCGCCGGTGACACCCCGGCTCCCGACAAAGTCCACGAGGCCCCGCGTGGTCTATGGGTCCCGCCGCTCACCCTTGCGTTGGCCGGTGTCTTGACGGGCTTCGTGCCGGCGCTGCTCTCCGCCCCGCTGTCGCTGGCGGTTGGTGCGGTCACGGGCGAGCCGGAAGAGGTGGAGCTCGCGCTCTGGCACGGGGTCACGACGGCGCTGATGCTGAGCGGCCTCACCCTGGCGCTGACGCTGATCCTCTACCGTTACCGAGTGGCGGTTCGGCAGCGCGCCTGGCTGCGGAGTCTGCGTACCGAGCGGCTCTACGACGGCACCCTGAGCTTGGCCGATGCGCTGAGTCGCCGTGTCGGACCGCTGATGCAGAGTGGTCCGCTGCGCGGTTACGTACGCGTGATCGTGGTGACGGCGGTGGGGCTCCTATTCGCCGCCTTCATCCTGGGGGGCGACCTGCCAGAGGTGGGGCAACTGTCGCCGATCCATCCGCCCACGGCTGGCGCGGCGCTGCTGATCATGGTGGCGGCTGTCTCGGCGGCGCTGGCACGCACCGCGATGGCAGCCGTGCTCTCGCTGGGAGCCGTAGGCTACGGGGTTGCGGCGATGTACGTGCTGCTCGGTGCGCCGGATCTGGCGACCACGCAGTTCGCCGTCGAGACGCTCACCGTCGTCATCTTCGTCCTCGTCTTCTACCAACTCCCGGGCTTTGCGGACGGGCTGAGCTGGCTGGGCAGGGGTCGCGATGCCCTGATCGCAGGCGCGGCCGGGATTACGATCGCGCTGCTGGTGCTCTTCACGGCGGCCTCCGGCGCCTCCTCGCGCCTGGCGGACTACTTCATGGACGCCGCGCCGAGCCTGGCCCACGGGCGCAACGTCGTAAACGTGATCCTGGTGGATTTCAGGTCTTTCGACACCATGGGCGAGATCACCGTGCTGGTGACCGTCGCCATCGGCGTGCGGGCGCTGCTGCACATCGGCCGGGAGCGGCGCCCATGAAGTCGCTAAGAACGTCGCTGATGCTGTTGGCCGCGGTCCGCGGCCTGATCCCGCTCCTCCTCCTTTACGCCGTGTTCCTGCTCTGGCGAGGCCACAACGCGCCGGGCGGGGGCTTCGTGGGCGGCCTGGTGGCGGCCGCGGCCTTCGTGCTGTACTCGCTCACCGCCGGCCTGGAGGCGGGGCGTCGGGCGCTGCGGGTGGATCCATCGTCTCTCCTCAGCTCGGGACTTGGCATCGCACTGATCAGCGGCATCCCGGGGCTGCTGCTCGGCGGCCCCTTCATGAGCGCAGTCTGGGTGGAGCTTCAAGTGGGCGCGCTGCGCGTGCCGTTCGGCACGCCGCTCCTGTTCGATATCGGGGTCTTCCTGGCGGTAACGGGGGTGGTGCTCACGATTGTCTTCACGCTGGCCGAGACCGCTTTCACCGAGAGCTGACGATGGAGATCCTTCTCGCCCTCGTTTCCGGGACCCTGTATGCCTCTGGCATCTACCTGATGCTGAAGCGTCGGCTGGCGCAGCTCATTGTCGGCCTCAGCATGATGGCCAATGGGTCCAACCTGCTGATCTTCACGGCCGCGGGGCTCAGCGGCACCCGAGCCCCGATCGTAGACGAGGTTGCGGTCGCGTCCGGCGAAGCTTTCGCGGACCCCGTGCCGCAATCGCTCGTTCTCACCGCCATCGTCATCGGCTTCGGCGTGCTGGCCTTCTCCCTCGTCCTGGCGCATCGCGTTCATCGGTCGACGGATACCGATGACATCGATGCCATCTCGACGGGACAGCCCTGATGCTGCTGGCGCTCCCCATCCTCATCCCCTTCGCGACGGCCATTGCCCTGAAGGCGCTGCCGTATCGGCCGGCGCTGCTGCACTGGGTGGCCTTCGGGGGTGCTGTGGGGGTGCTGGCCTCGGCGATCACGCTGCTGATCCGGGTGCAGACGGAGGGAATCCAGGTTCTGCAGATCTCGAACTGGCCGTCTCCGTTCGGCATCACCCTGGTGGCCGATCCTCTCAGCGCGATTCTGGTGGTGATGGTGGGGATCGTGGGATCGGCGGTGACCGGCCACTCCTTTTCCGGGGTAGATCCGCGGCGCGAAGCGCTCGGGTACCACGCTCTCATCCACGTGCTCCTGATGGGGGTATCCGGTGCGTTTCTCACCGGAGACGTCTTCAACCTGTACGTGTGGTTCGAGGTGACGCTGATCGCGTCCTTCGTGTTGATGGCGCTGCACCGCACCCGGGAGCAGCTCCACGCCGCGTACGTGTACGTCACCCTGAACCTGATTGCTTCCGCGCTGCTGCTCACGGCCATAGGGCTGCTCTACGGACAGGCGGGAACCCTCAACCTGGCGGACATTTCGCGGGTCTGGCCGGAGCGGAGCCTGCCGTTGCTAGACAACGGCCTCTCCATGCTCTTCCTGACGGCATTCGGGATCAAAGCCGGCCTCTTTCCGCTCTTCTTCTGGTTGCCGGCCTCCTACCACGCCCCGCCCGCGCCGATCGGTGCGCTCTTCGCCGGACTGCTCACCAAAGTGGGTGTGTACGCGATGATCCGGCTCTTCTCGCTGCTGTTTCGCGAGCCGGGAGCTGTGGTCTTCCCGGTGCTGCTCTTTCTCTCCATCGTCACCATGCTGGTGGGGATGGTCGGGGCGCTGGCCCAGCGGGACCTGCGCCGCGTCCTCTCCTTCAACCTGGTAGGGCACATCGGCTTCACCACCGTCGGCCTGGCGCTCTGGACCCCGCCGGCTCTGGGCGCCTCGATCTTCTACCTGCTGCACCACATGCTCGTCATCACCACTCTCTTCCTGGTGAGCGGGCTCTTTCTCCGGCAGCGCCGCACCACCGATTTCGCGTCACTCGGCGGTCTATACCGATCGCACCCGCGGGTCGCGCTGCTCGTCTTGATCCCGGTATTCTCGCTGGCCGGGGTTCCTCCGCTCTCGGGCTTCCTGGGTAAGCTGGCAATCGTGGCGGCTGCGCTGGATTCCGGCTCCGTGGTGCTGGCGGCGGTGGCGCTGCTGGTGAGCCTGCTCACCCTGCTTTCCATGGCTCGGGTCTGGCAGCACGTGTCCTGGAAGCCTGCTCCCGGGCCGGATCTCGCGCCGCTCAGCAAGCGGGCGCTGGCCCCCATCGTCGTACTCGTGCTGCTGACGATCGGGATGACGGTCGGGGCCGGACCGGTGTTTCACGCATCCACCACCGCGGCCGAGCACCTGCTCGACCCGCAGAGCTACATCAACGCGGTGCTGGGAGACCCTTGAGCCATGCTGCTCGGAAACCTCGCGCTGGCCATCGCCTGGGCGGCACTGCAGGCGGATTTCTCGCTGGCCAACCTGCTGGTGGGCCATACCATCGGTTACCTGATCCTGCTGGGGCTGACCCGTGGCGGGGTCTTCCCGGAGTCGCGCTACATCGGCAAGGTGAGCCTGGCGGTGAGCCTCGGCCTCTATTTCCTCTGGGAGTTGATCCACGCCAACTTTCGCCTTGCCGCCGACGTGGTGACTCCCCGGTTCGGGATGAGCCCGGGAATCATCGCGGTGCCTCTGGACGCCAAGCGTGACCAGGAGATCCTTCTCTTGGCGGCGCTGATCAACCTGACTCCGGGAAGTGTGGCGCTGGACGTGGCGGATGATCGCAGTGTGATGTACGTGCACGTGATGTATATGACCGATCCCGACACGGCGCGGGCCGAGATCAAGCGCGGCTTCGAGCGCCGGGTCCTGGAGCTCCTGCGCTGAGCCTGAGCCGGAGGGAAGTACATGCTGGAGACCGTTTTCACGCTGACACTGGTCATGCTGTCGCTCGCCTGCCTCCTGACCCTGTGGCGGGTGGTTCGCGGCCCCACCCTCCCCGACCGGGTGGTGGCGCTCGATCTTCTCGGCGTCACGATCGTCGGGATCGCGGTGGCCAGCTCCGCCATGGCGGGCTCGCGCTACTTCCTTGATGTAGCCATCGTCATCGCGCTGATCAGCTTTGTCGGAACCGTGGCGTACGCTCGCTACGTGGAGATCGCTGAGCGCGCATGATCATCGAGCTCCTCGCCGCGACGCTCCTGATGATCGGAGCGACGTTGACGTTGCTCGCAGCGGTCGGCGTGCTGCGCATGCCGGACGTATTCACGCGCATGCAGTCCTCCACCAAGGCCGCCACGCTCGGTCTGGATTGCCTGCTGGCCGGGCTTGTCGTCCTCAATCCGACCACCGAGTTCGTGATCCGCGCGGGGAGCATTGCCGCCTTCGTCATGCTCACCACTCCTGTGGCGGCGCACGTCATCGCCCGGGCGGCGGCGCGCACCGGTTCCCCGCTGTGGCTGGGGACCAAGGTGGACGAGCGCCCGGTGGAGCCGCTCGAGTCGAGCGAGACGGAGCCCCCTGTCGCGATCGTGGCCGCGTCCACTCCAGCCGAAAAATCGACGAGGGACTGACGGGAGCACACGGAGCGGGGAGAGGCCCGTCCAGGTCCTTGGGCCGCACGCTGGATCGGATGGCTCCGGTTCCAGGCTCCCGGGAGGTTCCCTTCTCACTGAAACCTGAAGCCCCCATTCAACGATTTCGCACTGGCCGGCGTCAGAGTTGAGATGATGATGTCGACCTCTGACCCGGAGACCGCCATGTTCAATCGCAGGCGATTCCTGCCCGCAGCTTCACACCTCCCGTTCATCGCCCCTTTCATCGCCCTTTGCGCGCTGCCGCTCGTGCCACTGATGGCGACGGCGCAGCAGGAGACGGAAGACTGGATTGCCCGTTGCGAGCGGCAGCAGAGAGATGCTGAGCGGAGTGTCCACTGCGAGGTGCGCGAGGCAACCATCCCCGTCCCGGCGAGGCTCGATGTGGAAGCCTCTCCCAACGGCGGGGTGTCGGTTCGCGCGGCTGAGCGAAACGATGTACACGTCACCGCGCGAGTGCAGACCTGGGCAACGACGGAAGCGGCGGCGCGGGAGCTGGCGCAGAGAATCCGGATCGAGACGAGCGAAGGGCGGATTCGCGCCGAAGGTCCCCGGAACACAGAGGAGCAGCGACAGGGGTGGTCAGTGAGCTTCGTTGTTTCCGCGCCTGGTCGCATCGACCTGGCGGCGCGCACCGTCAACGGGGGCGTGGACGTCTCGGGGATCACGGGAGACGTGAATCTTCAGACCGTCAACGGGGGGATCCACCTCGAAGGAGTGGACGGCGAGGTGGAGGCGCACACGACGAACGGGGGTATCGAAGCGCGCCTCGCGAATGGCTGGCGGGGCGAGAGCGTGAGCCTGCACACCACTAACGGGGTGATCAGCCTGGCCGTTCCGGAGGGGTTCGCCGCTGCCCTCAGCGCCAGCACTGTCCATGGTGCGATCGAGACCGACTTCCCGGTGACCGTGCAGGGGCGCATCGGGCGCAGCCTGACGGCTCAGATCGGGGGTGGTGGACCGCCCGTTCGGCTCGCCACCACCAACGGCGCCATCTCCATCCGGCGCCGGTAGGAACCACACGAGGGCGGCCTCCCGCCGTCCTCGCGACCCGGTCTATCCGGCGCCGCCACCGACTACCGGGGAGGGACCTTCAGCAGAGAAACGGAGTGCGGCGGGAGGGTGAGCGTGAGCGAACCGCCGCCAGTCTCGACCTTCGTCTCGCGCATTCCGATCGCCTGCGGCGAGCCGAACAGGATCCAGCGGCCGGTGTCCGCTGGCTCGAAATCCTCCAGGCGGATCTCGATGTCGATCGCGTCCTCCATGTCGCGGTTGATGAGGCTGACGCTGAGCGAGCCGTCCTCGGGGTCTTCGAGGGCAACGGCGTCCACGAGCGGGAGGTTGAAGATGGGGATGACGTCGCGCCCCACCCGCCGGGGTTGCTGCACCACCGGGGTCTCCAGTGTCGCCTCGAGCGGGATCGTCCCGGCCTCGGCGGCATAGGTGCGGAAGAGGTCATAGCGCGGGTGCATGCGACCGAAGGGGAGCGCTCGCGGGTTGAAGGGGGAGTACTCGGTGGCGTTCGCGCCCGTGAGGTACTCCCCCTGCCGCATGAAGGTGTGCAGATAGCCGGCGTAGATGAGCAGGCTCGCCAGCCGGTCGACCTCTTCGGATTCGCTGCGGATGGAGCCGTTGTACTCCCCGACGATCACCTGGACGTCCTCCAGGCCGCGGCGGACCAGGTCGTTGCGAAAGTCGGCGAGCCATCGCTCGTAGCTGAGCGGGATGGCCGAGAGGAGAAAGGCCCGTTCCGCGGGGGAGAGGCCAGGCTCCTCGGGAACCCCCACGTAAGTGTGTACGTCGATGATGTCCAGCTCGTCGCCGTAGAGCTCGAGCAGGGGGCGATTCCAGGGATCGGGTGGGCTCTCGCTGTGGCCGCCGTGCCCGTTGGCGACGATGTGAATGGAGGGATCGACCGCCCGCATGGCGCGCGCGAACTCGGCGTATCGGTGGGCGTGCTTCTCCGGACTGGTGTAACCGATCTGCCAGTGTCCCCACAGCTCGTTGCCGATGTTCCAGAAGCGCACGCCGTACGGTTCCGGGTGTCCGTTGCGCGCCCGCAGGCGCCCCATTTCGGTGGTCGTGTCTCCGTTCACGTACTCCACCCAACGGGCGGCCACTTCTGCCGTGCCGTCACCCGCATTGACCGTGATCAGCGGCTGGATGCCCAGGAGCTCCGCGAGGCGCAGATACTCGTCGGTGCCCACGAAGTTGGAGTTCAGTCCGGGCCACGACGGGTTGGGCATGGAGGGTCGCTCCTCCCACGGACCGATCCCCTCCATCCAGTGATAGCCCGAGGCGAGGTTTCCTCCGGGCCAGCGGATCCAGCCTGTGTTCAGCTCGCGGAGCTGACGTACCGCCTGCGGGTCGAAGCCGTTGCCCACCGAGTCGGCAGGGAAAACGGTGACGAGATCCACGTCGAGTCGGCCGGGACCGTCGAAGAGGATCGCAAGCATGAAGGTGGTGAGGGGACCGGACAGTCTCGGAGCGGTAAGATCGGCCGTGAACTCGCCCCATTCCGCGCTGATGTCGTCAATAGCGGCAGAGGAAACCTCGGCGCCCTCGTGGAGCAGGGCGACCCTCGCGCCCCGCACCTCTCCCTGGCCGCGCAGGAAAGCGCGCAGGTGGTAGCGGCTTTCGCGCCAGGCGGGCAGCGAAATGACCTGTGCGAGGCCGGCTACGCCTTCGGCTTCGGTCTCGATGCGCTGGCACTGCGTGTCGTTGAATGCGCCGGGGCATGTGGTGGTGAAGCGCACCGGTCCCTCGCCGATGCCAATCCACGGCGCCGCCACCTCCTCGACGCCGGCGGTAGCACGCGGCAGCCATTCCCCGCCCAGCGCGGCATCGGCCGCTTGCGGCTCCAGCTCGCGATAGCCGATGTGGGCAGCGACAGTCTCCTCCGCCGTGGGGTGGCCGAACTCGAAGCTGGGGTTCCGCACGGCCTGGGAGAACAGCCAGCCATAGATGGGGCGGTCGTAGACGACCGGCTCGGAGAAGGTTCCATACAGCAGCGGTGTGAGGCGCCAGTCTGCCTGGCGCCCTGCGCGAACGGTCAGGCGCGCCTGGTCGGATTCGGAAGGGACGAACTCTACGGGACCGTGCCGGCCGTCAGCGACGAATCCTGCGCGGTGCTCGTAATCGCCGGCCTCGGTGGGCCGATGGCCACGCTCCAGCGCGGTGGCGATGTCGGCTGCATCGGCCACGAGCCGGCGGGCCTCTTCCAGGCGTCCGGCGTCCAGGCGCCGTGGCAGCTCCGCCAGCCGCAGCGCCTCGCGCGCTCGCTCGATGTGGCCGGCCATCCAGGCCGGATGCGACGCGGCGGCGAGGGCGTCGAGCCGTTCCGCTATATGCCTCGCGGGAGCGACCACCTCTTTCTCGACCCGCCTGGCCACCAGGGCCACCCGGCGGTCGCCGAGAACGCGGGTGCCGGTGCGGACCCGCAGGAGGTACGATCCGTTCGGGAGATCAGAGGTTTCCAATCGGGCGACCCAAGCGTCGCCGATCGGTTCCCCAGCGATCCGCGCCACCACCCTATCCTCCCCGTTGACCAGCTCGAAAACCGCCTCACCTGAGGAGACGCCCTCGATCCGCGGCACCGCTGCCTCGAGCACTTCAGGCTGCCGCACCACGCCAGCCGCCAGATACGGCGCAACGTTCACCAGACCCCCATCCGCCGGTCGCCGCTCGCGAATGAAGCGCAAGCGGCCGGGGCTCTCCAGGCCGCCCCACTCCACCATCCGTCCACCGGGGCGATCGATCCGGACGCGGAACGGGATGCCGTAGTTGGTGGCGGGAGCGGTTCGCCGCAGCATGCTCCAGGGAAGCAGCAGCTCGAAGGCGAGCCCACCGGCCGGCGCGGGCCGCCAGCGGGTCTCCAGCGAGTCGGCCATGATCCCCAGCAGGGAGACCTCGTGGCAGAGCGCGTGGCCATTCTCGCCCATGCGAGCGTTCGACCCCAGCCGATGGTTGAAGAGGTAGGCGTGGAGGCGATAGGTCATGCCGGAGACGGGTTCGACGAGGGGAACGCAGCGGATCTCGTAGTCTCCCTCCCCACCCTCCAGCTCGAGATGCAGGACGAAAGGCGCATCCGGGGTGATCCCCGTCGACATGCGGTCGCTGGCGTCGGCGTGCGGCAGAGCAAAGGAGAGATGAACGCCGCGATCGGTCCAGCCGGCCTGCATCCACGCCTCGGCTCTCGCCGTGCTGCTGTCCCAATCCACCCTGAGTAGAGGCGTCCACGATGCCGAAGGCGCGAAGTTCACCTCGCCGTCGACCGTCGCTTCGGTGGGCTCCTGGTATGCCGGGAGGATCGGGCCGACGTCGCGGGTAGCCACCAGCGACCACGGGCGGGCACCGACCCGGTCCGCCCAGCCCTCCCACGCCTGTGCCATCTCGCGCACCCGATCCGGGTAGCGAGCGGACAGGTCGTTCAGCTCTGTGCCGTCCGCCTCCATGTCGTAGAGCTCCCAGGGACCAGGGAAGCGAGAGACCAGCTTCCATCGTCCCTGGCGGACCGCACGGTTGCCCTCATGCTCCCAGAAGATCGTCCGCTCGGGCAGGCTCTCGCCCCTGAACGCCGACAGGAGGCTGGTGCCCTCCAGAGGCACGGTGGCCTGCCCGGCGAAGCTATCGGGGAACTCGACGCCGGCCACATCGAGGATGGTGGGCAGGAGATCGATCACATGGGCCGGATCACGGCGCAGCGCGCCGTTTGCGGTGATCGACGCGGGCCAGTGCACGATCAAGGGGGCGGCAATTCCACCCTCGTGCACCCATTTCTTGGTGAGCCGGAAGGGAGCGCTGCTCACGTGCGCCCCGCGGATGCCGTAGCCCTCGTACGACTCCGGCCCGCCAAGCGCCCCTCCCGCGAGGCTGCGGTTCGGGTCCTCCGCGGCGCCCCCGTTGTCGGAAAGGAAGAGCACCAGCGTGTTCTCGAGTATTCCGCGCTCGGCGAGCGCCTGCATTACCCGCCCGATCCCCATGTCCATCCGCTCCACCTGAGCGGCGTAGATGGCCATCTCGTGGTCCCAGCGCTCGCGCGCCTCCGCTGGCGCCTCTTCCCACGCCGGCACCTGTTCCGGACGCGGGGCGAGCGGCCACGAGTCGTCAATGATGCCCATCTGCGTGAGCCGCTGGTACCGCTCCTCGCGGATCCGATCCCACCCCTGCGCGAGATACTTCCCGCGGTACCTGGCAACATCCTCCTCGGGTGCGTGGAGCGGCCAGTGGGGTGCGTTGTAGGCCAGGTAGAGGAAGAAGGGCTTCGTGGCGTCGTGTTCGCGGATGTAGCGGACGGCTTGATCGGAGAAGGCGTCGGTGGTGAAGAACCCCTCCCGCGGCGGCTCGTAGAGCTGGTCATCCAGCGCCATCTGAACGGTCCCGACCTTTCCGCCGTTCTGAACCCCCCAGCCGTAGTAATTCGCCGCGCCCCCGACGATGGCGAAGGAACGATCGAAGCCGCGGTTCACCGGCCACTCCGAGCGCTGATAGCCGACGTGCCACTTCCCGGTCATGTAGGTCGAGTAGCCCGCCGAGCGCAGGATCTCCGCGATGGTCGGAGTACGGTCGGACAGACGATTCGTATAGGCGGGACTGTTGAAGGTCTCCCGGATGTAGCGAGCGTAGCCGTCGGGCATGTGGCCCATGCCGGCCTGGTGCGGATAAAGCCCGGTGAGCAGCGCCGCTCGGGTCGGTGAGCAGCGCGCCGTGTTGTAGAAGTGGGTGAAGCGCAGCCCTTCGGAGGCGAGCCGATTCAGGTTTGGCGTCGCGATCTCGCCTCCGTAAGCGCCGATGTCGGAAAAGCCGAGGTCGTCAGCCAGGATCACAACGATGTTGGGAGGCTGTGCGACCGCCTGAGCCTCGAGGGGAGATCGGCTCGCTACGAGAGTCGCAGCGCAAGCGACTCCCGTGAAGACGGCGCGCAAACGAGGATCGATTCGCGGCATAGAGGCTCCCGGGCTGGGCGATGCTTTCTCGGCTCTGGTACCGCTTTCCTTCGGCTTCTGGTGCAGTGTCGCCAGCCTAGTCGCTGGACCCCCGCAGGAGCCCTCAATCTCTTCGATCCGGCGTCACGTTCTTCAGAAGCTAAAAGACGTACGGCGACACACCCACTCGGCGGTTGGGATCGTTCAGGTCTTCAGGTCCGGTCTCCCTGTCCCCCTGCTCTTGACGCCACTCCGCCATGAGCCGGCGCATCTCCTCGAGCGTGTCGGCGTATTGCGGGTCCGCCGCCCGGTTCACCTGTTCATCCGGGTCCACCGCGAGGTCGTACAGCTCCTCGGCGGGGTGATTGTGGTAGCGCCAGAGAACCGCGGCGGCGTGCTCGTCCCGGAACGACTTCTCCCGCCACGAAGACCAGTAGCCCTCCTCACCCACTCGATCCATGTGGGTCGTGTAGAGGCTATCCGGGTTGAGGTTGAGGATGTACTTGAAGCGGTCGGTGCGAAGCATCCGCGCCGGCGATCGGTTCATCTTTCCATCTCCGGTATGAGACGCGAACACCCTGTCCCGGTGTCGAGTGACCTGGCCGAGCAGCACGGGTAGGAAGCTCCGCCCATCGATATCCTCCGGGGGCGCGCCGCCGGCCGCCTCCACGAAGGTCGGCAACAGGTCTACCAGCGAGACCAGCGCATCGGTCGTGGTGCCGCCCTGCACCTTGCCCGGCCAGCGGACCAGCAGCGGCGTCTGGATGCCCGCGTCGTACAGGCTCCATTTGCCGAAAGGCCACTGCGGCCCCTGGTCAGCCGTGAAGACCATCAACGTGTTCTGGGCCAGCCCGTGCTGGTCGAGCATGTCCAGCAGCCGTCCCACGTTGCGGTCCATCTTCGTGATGTCGGTATAGTAGCGCGCCCGCGAGGCCCGGTACTCCGGTGTGTCGATGTGGCGCGCCGGCACGTCCACCTCTGCCGGGTCGTACTCGGCCTTCTCGGGCCAGTGTACGTGTGGGCTGTGGTCGGCAACGATGAGGAGGAAGGGCTTCCCCGCGGGACGCTGGCTCAGCCAGGTGTCCACCGGGTCGAGCACGAGGTCGGTCCAGAGCACGCCGTCATTCTCGTGCCCCGGCTCCTTCTGGTTGGTCCCCTCGATCAGCTCGAACGGTAGCGCCTCGCGCGGGCCCACGTGCAGCTTTCCCGCGAGGGCCACGTCGTAGCCGAGCGGGGTGAGGTACTGCACCAGCGAGCGAGTCCCATCGCGGACGCCCGTGTGGTTGGCGTGCGCCCCGCTGCGGAACGGATACAGCCCTGTGTAGATCGAGCTTCGGGAAGGCGAGCAGGTCGGCGACGCCGCGAAAGCGCTGGTGAAACGCAGCGCTTCGCTGGCCAGCTCCTGGAGATTTGGTGTTCGCACTACCTGATTGCCGTACGGCTGGATGTCGCCGATCCCGAGGTCGTCCGCGATGAAGAGGACGATGTTGGGCGGCGTTTCGGGAGCGCCCTGAGCATGCGCAGTTGGTGCCGCCAGACCCGTGGCCAGCAGGCCGAGAGCCGTCAGCCACAGGCGGAGAAGGGGCGACCGTCGATCGGGCGAGCGGTTCGTCACGTTCATTTCTTCACGGTGTGTCAGTGAGCGGGTACGGCGCGCCGGTCGCAGGTTGCCGACCGGGCGCCGCCGCCCTGGGCTCAGTAGCCGGGATTCTGCTGGATGCTCGGGTTGTAGTTGACCTCGACCAGCGGGATCGGCAACAGCTCCGACTTCGGGTGGGGCGCGCCGAAGGTGTTGTAGTCGAAGCCATTGAAGTCGCGATCACGCGCGACGAGCACCTGCTTTTCCGCCTCGTCCCGAGGGAGAAGGTCGTGTCGGACGAGGTAAGGCCAGCGCGCCATCTCCCACCCCAGCTCCAACAACTGCTCCTTCTCCACGATCGCGCGCATCTCCTCCTGCGTGCCCAGCGGCACAGGATCGAGTCCCACGCGCTCCCGCACCTGGTCGATCGCGGTCTTCGCCGCCGCGAGATCCCCCATCTCCGCTGCCGCTTCAGCGTACATCAGCAGGACGCCGGCGAAGCGGATCACCGTGAAATTCACGGGCGAGTCGAAATCGTGAGTGTCCAGCCAGTGCTGCGACCACTTCTTCCAGTAAATGGTGGTCGGTCCCGGGTTCGGATAGCGGTCGAGGAACTCTCGACCGAACACGATCATTCCTCCGGGCTTGTTCCAGAAGATGGTGTAGTCGAGGCGCGGGTCGGGCGCTCCGGCGTTGGTCCCTGCATCCTGCGGCGCGGCCAGGCAGGCCTCGGGATCGGGGAAGAACTGGCAGAAATACCAGGGGGTCGGCTGGGTCTCGATGAAGCTCGGACCCTGCGGGCCGCGTAGACGCGGCACGTCGAAGCCACGGGCGCCGCTGGTACCCGCGGTGGCAGCGTCGACGAACTGGACCTCGAAAACCGACTCCACGTGGTTCTCATCCTGGTCGTCGAAGAGCGCGCCGTACTCGGGCAGCAGCGAGTACTCACCCGAATCGATGACCTCCTTCAGTATCGCTGCGGCTTCCTCCCACTCCTGCTGCTGGAGGTGCACCATGCCCTGGAGCGCCGTGGCTGCCCCGCGGGTCGCCCTGCCCAGGTTCGCTCCGCCCTGACGGTACTCGGTGACGGGTGGGAGAACCGTGCGAGCTTCCTGGAGGTCCGCTTCGATCTGCGCCCACACCTCCTCGGGAGGCGCCTGTTCGGGACGGGCGCTCGCCTCCAGCGGCTCCAGCACCAGAGGGACGTTCCGATAGAGGATCAGCAGGTTGTAGTACATGAGCGCCCGGATGAACTTCGCTTCCGCAATCGTCCGGTCGCGGACGGCGGCGTCCATGTCGATTCCGGGCGCACGCGCGATGACCTGGTTGGCCCGGAAGATCGTGTGATAGTGGTCGTCCCACGCACCGGAGCTGAAGCCGTTGCCGTTGTAGTTCAGCAGCTGGAAGTGGAGCACTCCGTTGAGACCACCGTTGGCTCCCAGCCCATGGGCGAGGTCGGAGCGGCCGTCGTACAGGAGGTTTAGGTGACGGCCGTAGGTGCCGTCCAGCGTGAGTCCCGCGTACGTCGCAATGATGCCCTCCTCGAGGTCGCTGGCGGTGCGCCAGAATGTATCGGTCGACCGCTCGTTCGGGTTCGGCTGCGTCAGGTCGACGCACCCGGCGAGCAGGGCGGAGGTCAAAAGAGCGTAGCCGAATCGGATCAGCTTCATGGTTGCGTCCCTGAAGATGGCTTGGATCGTCCACGGGCGTGGCGAGCACGAAGCTCCTCTCCGCCCGTGGAGTCGTTGATCAGAGGCTCAGGTTCATCCCGACCGAGATGGTCCGCACGTTCGGGAAAATGTTGGCGTTGTCGACACCGCGGGACAGGACGCCCGATCCCAGAGCCTCCGGGTCCCAGCCGATGTAGTCGGTGACGGTGTGCAGGTTCTGAGCGTTGACGTAGAGACGCACCGAGCTGCCGACGCCGATCGCGCTGCTCGTCGACGCGGGAAGGGTGTATCCCAGTTCGACGTTCTGGATGCGCAGGAAGGAGCCGTCCTCGAGGAAGCGGTCCGAGTCGGCCTTCATGTTGACGTTGCCGCCCGAACCGTAGATCGCCCTGGGGGTCGATGTGTTCGGATTCTCCGGCGTCCAGGGCTTCAGCCCCTTGCGGTAGTGCGACGCCTCGAAGGTCTGCTCGGTGAGATACTTCGGACCGCTCCAGACCAGCTGTCCGTAGGATCCGCGCAGGCCGACGCTGAGGTCGACGTTGCGGAATCCCATGTCGAAGTACAGGCCTCCCTCGAAGTCAGGGAATGAGCTGCCCGCCACGTATTTGTCGTCGTCGTTGATCAGACCGTCCTGATTCAGATCCACATAGCGCACGTCGCCGGGCTTCGCGCTCGGCTGCAGCACCACCACGGTGCCGTCTTCGAGCGTGGTGGTGTGGGCCTGAACTTCCTCTTCACTCTGGAAGAGCCCGTCCGTCTTGACGACGTAGAACGCGCCTACAGGGCCGCCCACCGAGGTCCGCGTGACCCCGAGGTCCCCCATGATCGGCTCGCCGTTGTTGCCGAGGGAGAGCACCTCGTTGTCGATGGTCGAGACGTTGGCGGAGGTGCGCAGCGAGAAATCCCCCCGCTCGTAGCGATGGGCGAGCTCGACCTCCAGGCCGCGGTTGCGGATGCTCCCGATGTTCAGGAAAGGTCCGTTGCGGGCACCCAGCGAGGAGGGGAGTGGCGGACGTACCAGGAGCCCCGACGACTCGTTGATGAAGAAGTCGGTGGTGAGTGAGAAGGCACCGAACTCCGCGTCCAACCCGAAGTTCGTGGCGGTGTTCTCCTGCCACCGAATGGCGGGGTTGGCGATGTCGAGCTGGATGGCGCCGGGGATGATCGTGCCGGAACTCCCCAGCGGGTAACTGTGGTTGGAGGCAATGAGCCCGGCATACTGGTAGTTCGGGATTCCCTGGTCTCCCAGCGTACCGTAGCTGGCCCGGAGCTTCAGGAAATCGGCGTACCTTCCCAGCAGCGGCAGCGACGCGAAGAAGGGCTCGTCGCTGACCACCCAGCCGAGGGAGGCGGAAGCGAAGTTCGCGTAACGTCGGTCGGGCCCGAAGCGGGAGGAGCCGTCGCGCCGGAAGCTGGCACTGAGCAGGTACTTGCCGGCGTAGGAGTAGTTGGCGCGCACCAGGTAGGAGCGGAGAGCATACTCCTGGATCGCGCCGGAGTTGGTGGGCTCGATGGTGCCGGCGTTGATCACCCGCAAATCGAGATCGGGGTAGCCCCGCCGCGAGGCGCCGAGCGTCTCGCGGTCCTCGCTCTGCTCCGTGAAGCCGACCACGGCGTTCACGCTGTGGTCCCCGAAGGTCGTCTCGGCGGTGAGCAGGTTCTCATACAGCACCGACGTTCGCGCGTCGCGGCTGTTGAAGTACGAAGCTGGCTGCTCGACGTCGCGGTAGCGGAGCTCGGCGTTCTCCGAGAAGGCCTCGTCGGTGATCGTCTCGTAATTGAATCCCAGGTTGAAGCGGTAGCGCAGAAAGCTGGTGAGCGCCGCTTCCGCGAAGACCGTCCCGAAGGCCTGGTCGAGCTGCCGGGTCACGTCGTTGGTGAGCTGCAGGCCGACCGGGTTGGTGGCGAACGTCTGCACCTCGTCGGTGCCGTATCCCCACCCGCTGGGGTTGTTGGGATCCTTCACGCGGAGCACCGGCGCCATCCTGAGCGCCTCGCGCAGCGGGTTGCCGGTCATGTCGGCAAGGACCGATCGCGAGAGCGCGATGTTCTCGCCCACGGTCAGGATTCCTCGCCGGAGCTCCGTGTTGACCCTCAGGTTGCGCCGATCGAAGCCGGTTCCGATCACGGCCCCTTCCTGGTCCAGATAGCCGGCGCTCACAAGGTAGTTGGCGCTCTGCGACGCACCCGAGAGGGTGACGTCGTGGCTCTGGATCATTCCGGTCTGGATCACCTCCTTCTGCCAGTCGAGGTCCGGGTAGCCGGTGAAATCGGTGGCGGAGCCGTCCGGCATGAAGCCGTTCTGGTAGGCCTGGTTGATGATCTGCGCCCACTCGTCACGTCCCGCGAGCGGGATCAGGCGCGGAACGCTCTGCGTGCCGACGTACGACTCCGCGGCGATCCGCATCTCGCCGCTTTGCCCTCGTTTGGTGGTGATGACGATCACCCCGTTCGCGCCGCGGGCGCCGTACTGGGAGGCAGCCGAGGCGTCCTTCAGCACCTCGATGGAGGCGATATCCGAAGGGTTCAGGTTCGGATTCGCCTCCATGTACATGCCGTCGACCACGTAGAGCGGCTGTGTGTTGCCGCCCACGAAGTTCACCCCGCGAATCTGCACCCGTCCCGTCGAGCCGGGCATACCGGACGACTGGATGTTGACGCCGGCGATCTTCCCCTTCAGCGCCTCCTCGAGAGTGGCGGTCTGTGCGTTCGCGATTGCGGTCGAATCCACGCTCACCACCGACCCGGAGACGTCACGCTGTCGCTGGGTCGTATAGCCGACCACCACCAGCTCTTCCAGCTCGAGCGCCGAGGGCTGGAGCGCGACGTCGATGATCGAGCGACCGTTGATGTCGATCTCCTGGGTGGCGAAGCCGATCGAGGAGACGATGAGTTGCTGTGCACCTGCGGGAGCGGTGATCTGGTACGCGCCCTGGGCATCGGTAACGGTACCCTGGTCGAAGGCATCCACGCGCACCGTGGCGCCGGCGATGGGTTCCTGCGTTTCCGCGTTTGTCACGCGTCCGCGGATGGTTTCTTGGGCAGTCGCCGATGTCGCAAGGGCGAACAGGGCAATGCCCAGCATCGAGCTGACTCTAGCGGCTTTGCTCATAGGACTCGGAGGAGTGTTCTGGTTCGGGGCCTACGGCCTCGGCAGCACCTGACTGCTGCGTGCCCAGGCAGTCCACTTCGCTTCCAGCTCTCGCACCCGCTCGGGATGTTGCTCGGCGAGGTCGTGCAGCTCGGTCCGGTCGGTGGCGAGGTTGTAGAGCTCCCAGGGTTGGTCGGCGCCCGTGCTGACGAGCTTCCAGTCACCACTGCGGACCGCTCGCGCACCCATGTGCTCCCAGAAGTAGGCATCGTGCCCCTCCCGCTCCTCCCCGCGGAGGATCGGTAGGAGGCTCTTGCCGGCCAGGGGAGTGATCCGACGCCCCTGATAGGTGGCGGGGTAGTCCACTCCCGCCGCATCGAGCACCGTCGCCATGAGGTCGATGACGTGACCCGGCTGGTCCGTGATGCTGCTCGGCGGAACCTGCATCTCCACCGGCCAGCGGATGATGAGCGGCGTGGCGATTCCGCCCTCGTGGGCGCGCGCCTTCCAGAAACGGAACGGAGTGTTGGCAACGTTGGCCCAGCGAGGGCCGATGCCCGCGTGCACCGTCTGCGGACCCGGCAGGACTTGCTTGTCGACGGGGAAGACGACGGGGCGACCATCACGGGTACTGCCCGGTCGGTCGAATCCCGGACCGAACTCGGAGGGTCGCTCGGGGCTCGCGCCGTTGTCGGAGAGGAAGAAGATGAGCGTGTTTTCCAACTCGCCGGTCCGTTCCAACGCGCCGATCAGCCGGCCGATCCCCTGATCCATGCGGTCGACCATGGCAGCGTGCACAGCCATCGCGCGCGCGTCGAACTCCCGGTGCGGGTTCTCTGCCCAGGTGAGCTCGGGGTCGATGCGGGGCGAAAGCGGCGCGGTCTCCGATGAGAGCAGACCCATCTCTACCTGGCGACGGTAACGCGCTTCCCGGATCGCCTCCCAGCCGATGTTATAAGTGTTCTCGTACCTGGCGATGTCTCCGGGGAGGGCGTGTAGCGGCCAATGCGGAGCCGTGTACGCCACGTAGAGGAAAAAGGGTGCGTCGTCCCGAGCGTAGCGCTCGACGTAGGCGACCGCGGAGTCGCTGATAGCGTCGGTGTGGTAATAGCCCTCAGGAACCGAGTCGACCGGCTCGAGCCCGTTGACCAGGCTGAAGGGGTCGAAGTAGTCGACCACACCCCAGATGTTGCCGTAGTAATCCTGGAAGCCGCGGTTGACCGGGTACTGCTCCAGTGGCGAGAAGGGGCCGTAGTCCGCCCGGTGCGCCAACCAGGCGAGTTGCTCCTCCTCGTTCTGCCGCCGCAGAGTGTTGGAGACGTGCCATTTTCCCACCATCCCCGTGCGATAGCCGGCGTCGCGCAGCACCTCCGCGATCGTGACGGTGTTTTCGGTGAGATGACCCCGGTAGCCGGGCAGACCGCGGTCGAAGGTCCCGGCACCGATTCCCGCCTGATGGGGATAGAGGCCGGTGAGCAGCGAGGCGCGTGTGGGATAGCAGCGAGCTGTGTTGTAGAACTGGGTGAAGCGCAGGCCTTCGGCCGCCAGGCGATCCAGGTTAGGGGTGCGGATCTCTCCGCCGTAGCTGCCGATGTCGGAGAACCCAAGATCGTCCGCCAGGATGATCACCACGTTCGGCCTCTGACCGGCGGCTTCCCGCGATCGATCAGCCGTGCCTGGCGGCTTTGCCGCGCCGGCGCAGGCCGACAGCAGAATCGCTGCGGCACAGCCGGCGAGCGCCGTGGCAAACCGGAGTCGGCGGGGGAAAGATTTTTCCCAAAGGATGCGGGCCATCGCTCATCGACCAGGGTTGGAGGAGTCTTTTGCTGGGAAGCGGCCGTGGCCGGGCCTCCGCACCACGGTTGGAGGTGCGGCGGGAGGCCCGACTACAGGATCATCTGCCGGTTACGGGTTCGTATAGAGGAGCATGCAGCTCCTTCAGCACCGCCGGATCGAGTTTGACCACCTCACGGTCGTACGTGAGCAGACCGTTCACCTCCCCTTCCACGTCGGTGGTCTGCGTGTAGACGGCCGCCCGGATGGCGTGGGTTCTCCGTCCCTCCTTGATCTGGTCGAACCTTGCGCGGTACTGGCGGAGGAGCTCGTCTGCGTCTTGGTAGGTCTGGTATCCCCAGTTTCGATCGCTCTGCCAGAGGTGTCCCTCGACGGGATAGCCGAGGCCGCCGAACTCATCCATCACCGCCACCCGCTTCTTGTCGAGGTCAGGCAGGAGGTTACGTCGGCCATCGCGCGTCCGATCCCAGATGTCGATGTCGTAGCTGTGCTGGGCGACGAAGTGGCCCGCGGGGACGTCTTTCCACCCGCTCGCGGCGTTCACCAGCCGTGACGGATCGCGCTCCGCGACGGCCGCGGCAATGCGTCGGGTGTCGTACTGCCCCCATCCTTCGTTGAACACCACCCAGGTGACGATCGAAGGGAAGTGGTGCAGGCCGTCCATCATCCGCTGCAGCTCCCACTCGAACTGGGCGGCTGACTCGGCGCGCCGCAGCATCTCCCCCTCGTCCTCCTCCATGACGTGCTGCTCGCTGCTGCGCTCCTTGAAGCGCTCGTTGCCCATCATCATCCCGCTGGGCATGTCCTGCCAGACGAGGATGCCCAGGCGGTCGGTCCAGTAGTAGTAGCGAGCCGGCTCGACCTTGATGTGCTTCCGCAACATGTTGAAGCCCGCCTCCTTCAGGAACTCGAGGTCGTAGCGCATCGCCTCGTCGCTGGGCGGGGTCAGCACGCCGTCCGGCCAGTAGCCCTGGTCGAGTGTGCCGTACTGGAAGAGCGGCTGGTTGTTGAGCATCAGCTGCGGATAGCCGTCGGGGCCGGGGGCGACCGAGATCTTCCGCATGCCGAAGTAGCTGTCGACCCGATCGATGGGCGTGGCATCCGCGGGAATGGAGAAGAGCGCCTGCTCGGCGTCCCCCCGCCGAACGATACGGCGCGGCCCGGTCTCCACCTGGGGGAGCTCCACCGGATCAGGAATGCGGAAGAGCTCCACGCGCAGGTCGTAGAGGAAGGGGCTATCCGGCGACCATAGCTTCGCATCCGGAATGGTGAGGGTATGCACTCGGTCGATGCGGTTGACCGACTGCGCCACCTCGCGATCTCCGTCGAGGGCGGTGACGCGCACGGCGAACTCGTCCGAGTTCATCGCCTCGTGTCCCAGCACGGCTACCGCCAGCACGCCGCGGTCGACATCGGGAGTGACCTTCAGCTCACCGATCGACGCCTCGCGCGGCACCGGCTCCAACCAGACGGTCTGCCAGATCCCGGTGGTCGGCGTGTACCAGATCCCCTGGGGCTGTAACCGCTGCTTGCCCCGGGGCTGGTCACCGGTGCTGGTGGGATCCCACACTGAAAGGGTAATCTCCTGCGGCTGTCCCGGGCGGACGTAGTCAGTGATGTCGATGGTGAACGGATCATAGCCGCCGCGGTGGATGCCGGCCGGAGCGTCGTTCACCCACACCGTGGTCTCCCAATCGACCGCGCCGAAATGAAGGAGGACCCTCTGGCCCTCCCAGCCGGCGGGAAGCTCGAAGGAGCGGCGGTACCAGAGGCGCTGATCCGGCAGCACCGGTTTTCCCACGCCGGAGAGCGCGGATTCGACCGTGAACGGCACCAGGATGGAGCCGTCGAACCGTGCGGGTTCGGACGCCGACTTCTCCGTGATCGCGTACTCCCAGAGGCCATTCAGGCTCATCCACTCTTCCCGTACCATCTGAGGGCGCGGGTATTCGGGCCACACGTTGTCGGGGGTCACGGCGCGGCCCCACCGGGTCATGAGCGGCGCTTCCGCGGGAGTCCATTGCGATGCCCCCGCCCCGCCCGTCACCTGAGCCCGGGTCGCAGCCGGTATCGAGCTCGCGAGCAGGACGGCGAGGAGTGTCTGCTTACGAAGTGAGATCATCGATCGGTTCTCGGAGGAGGAGGTTCGGTTCACGGATCAGGACTCACGCTCGGGATCGAACGGCCTCACGGGGCCGCCGAGCGAGGCGGCCCGGCGTTGTGCGCGAGTGATTGCCACCAGGAAAGCGTCTGTGCCGTCAGCCGCTCGACAACCTCCGGGTGGGCGGTTGCAAGGTCGGTTTGCTCGTAGGGGTCGCTCGAGAGGTCGTAGAGCTCCGCGCCGCTACCGTCCTGCTCGACCAGCAGCTTCCATCGCCCCTCCCGGACGGCCAGAGTGGGAGTAACGAATTCCGGGTTGCCGGGCTTGAGGTCGTTGGGGTAGTACCAGTAGATCGGCGAGGTCCGGTCGACCGTTTCGCCGAGCAGGGCTCGGCTCATGTCCTCGCCGTCGAGCTTCACTTCTTGCGGCAGGGAAGCGCCGGCAATCCGTGCGAGCGAGGGGAAGAGATCCATCGCCGCGATCACGGTGGTTTCATCCGCCCGCCCCGCGGGCACCCGGCCAGGCCAGCGGACGATCAGAGGCTCCCGGATACCCCCTTCGTAGAGGCTCCACTTCCTCCCCTTCAGGCCGGCGGTGCTGCCCGGCGGCTCCACTCCCGCGCGGTAGTAGCGCGGCCAGTCGGTCGGGCCGTTGTCGCCCGTGAGCAGGATGAGGGTCTCCTCTGCGAGCCCCAGCGAATCGATCGCGGCGAACAGACGGCCAAGCTGGCGGTCCATCTCGTCCAGCACGGCGAAGAAGGCCTGCTCGTACTCGTTGCGAGCGATGCCCGCGTACTTTTCAGCCAGCGCGGGATCGGGCAGGTGCTCGTCGTGGACGTCGTTCGGCCAGAGGTTGATGTAGAAGGGCTGGTCGCGGTGCCGGCCCATGAAGTCGATGGCGCGATCCACGTAGTGGCGCGTCATCTCGTGTTTTTCCGTCCAGCGGATCTCCCCCCGGCCCAGGTCGGCGCTCTGCTGGTTGAGGCCGTTGGGAGCGTTGTCCGGCCAGAGATAGCGGTCACCCAGCCCCTCGAAGGAGGTGAGGGACTCGTCAAACCCGTATTCGGTGATCAGGGGCGCATCTCCGACGTCACGGCCACCCCCCATGTGCCACTTGCCGAAGTGGCCGGTGGCGTAGCCGGCGCTCTGCAGGGTGCGAGCGAGAGTGGGCGCGGAGAGGTCGAGCCAGTCGGCCATTCCGCGCGCGCGATTGCGCTCGCGGGAGTTCAGGAACGAATGGATCCCCCAACGGGAGGGATAGGTGCCCGTGGTGATGGCCACGCGCGATGGGGAGCAGATGGGGGAGTTGACGTAGAAGCGCGAAAAGAGCGTTCCCTCGCGCGCGAGTCGATCGATGTTCGGCGTGGGGACCTGCGTGTTACCGGTTACGCCGAAATCGCCATAGCCGAGATCGTCTATGAAGATGAGGACGATGTTCGGCGGACGCTCACGGGCGGGAGCCTCTTCGGGAGCGCCTCCGCAAGCGCCCACCAGCAAGAGTAGCAGCACCGTGACCACCGCCCCCCATGGCCCCCACGGTGGCGGTCTCACTCGCCAGCGCCCGCCGCGCGCCGGCCGTCGTCGCTGCCCACCCCGCAACCGCACCTCTCCGCCCGAACTCACGCGCCCCACCCTCACTCCGCCTCCCCCGACGGACGTGGGATCGGCTGCCCGATCGGCACGGGCGTCCCGAAATCGGGTGTGCCATCATCCCGCCATTCGATCCGCTGCATGCGGGGCGAGCGTCGTCCACTGCAGCCCATCCCCGGTTCCGGATTGGCGTGATAGATGATCCAGTCCTCAGTACCGTCCGGAGACACGAAGAACGAGTTGTGGCCGGGAGCGTAAGCGCCCGCCTCGGGCGATCCCTGGAAGACCGGTGTCGGCGACTTGGTCCACGAGGCAGGGTCGAGCAGGTCGCTGTCGGCATCCGCGCTCAGCATCCCCAGGGCGTAGCTGTCCGTCCAGCAGCCGCTCGCGGAATAGACGAGGAAGATGCGGTCGCCGCGCGCCAGGATCTGCGGTCCCTCGTTCACGTCCACGTGGGGCGGGCCGTTTGCCGGATTCTCCCGGTGGATGTCGCCCACCTTCTCCCAGTCGTAGGTCGGGGTGGAGAGGAGCACACGCTCGCCGGCCAGCGTCCAGGGGTTGCTCATGGGAGCGATGTAGATGTTCTGCACCCCGTTCTCCGCGCCTGGCCAGCCGGACCAGAGGAAGTAGCGCTGCCCTTGGTGCTCGAAGACCGTCCCGTCGATGGCCCAGCGGTCGGACGGATCCGAGACCTTCCCCCGCAACGTCCACTCTCCCTCGAAGGGATCGGCGGAGGGGTTCTCGATCACCCACATCCGGTGGTTGCGGTTCGCGCCATCGTCGGCCGCGAAGTAGATGTACCACTTCCCGTCCAGGAAATGGATCTCCGGAGCCCAGATGTTCTTCGAATTGGGCCCGCTCTCCGGCGGCGTCCATACCACCTTCTGCTCCGCCTCCGCGAGCCGGGAGAGATTGGTCGTCCGGCGGAGGGTGAGATTGTTCCCGGTGGTGTGCATGTAGTAGTAGACGCCGTCCTTCTGCAGCACCCAAGGATCCGGACCGGAAGGGAGGAGCGGATTGGTGAAGGTGGCCTCGCCACTGCCGCTCCCCTCGTCGGCTGTGGTGGTGCCGCAGGCCGCGGCGACGAGTACCAGGAGCAGCAGCGGAACGGCTCTCGATCTCATTGGGAATCGGGTCTGGTTGCGGTTGCGGTTCCTCTCAGAGGCCGGGAATCGCTCACCGGGTTCGTGGCGCGCCGGCGAAAGGATGGTCATCCGTTGAGCGCGCGGGTCGAATCGCGCACCACCAGGCTCGCGTCGAGGTGCACCTTCTCGAAGGTGGGGTCGGCGCGGCTGCTGATCTGCTGGATCAGCATTTCGGCGGCGCGCCTCCCCATCTCTTTCTTGGGGACGTGCACGGTGGTCAGCGCCAGCGGGAAGTAGTCGAGGATCGGCAGGTCGTCGAAGCCGATGACCGATACGTCCGCAGGGACGCAGATCCCCAGCTCCCGTAGCGCCCGCATCAGGCCAAGGGCGACGAGGTCGTTGTAGCAGGTGACCGCGGTTGGCCGCTCCTCGGCCGCCACCTGGCTGAAGTACTCGAGGCCGGCTCGGTAGCCATCCTCCAGCGAGTCTCCCGCGTTCACGACCATGCCGTGATCGAAGATCAGGTGGGACTCGCTGAACGCCCTGCGCACGCCCTCCGCTCGCTCCTCTGAGTGCTGGGAGTAGCTGGGCCCTGCGAGGTGGATGATGCGGGAGTGTCCCTGTCGGATCAGGTAACGGACTGCTTCGGCGGAGGCGCGGATGTTGTCGACATCCACCAGGTTCGCGCGGATCCCACGCACGTCCTCGAGGAGGACGAACGGGATCCTGGCGCGCTTCATCTCGAAGATGTGGGAGAGATCCGTATCGTCATTCAGGATCGGCGCGACGATCAGCCCGTCCAGGTGCTGCTCGGCGGCCTGCTCGACCAGCCGTCGTTCCACGTCGAACTGCCCCTCCGAGCTGCTGACGGAGACGAGATAGCCGTGCTCGTGCGCAACCTCCTGCACGCCTGTGAAGATCTCAGCGTAGTAGGGGTTCTGGATCTCCTTGACGATCAGGCTGATGGTGCGGCTTGCCGTGGGTCGGAAGCGGCGGCGAGCTGCGGGGCTGGGGCGATAGTTGAGCTGTTCGATCGCCTTCATGACGCTGCGCCGCGTCGATTCCCGGAGGGTGTCGCGGTTGTTGAGCACTGCGGACACAGTGGACTTGGACACCCCCGCCAGAGCCGCAACGTCCGAGATCGTCGGGTGCTTCATGCTCGTCCGGGAAGGAGACGCCGCCTCGATGCCCGGGCTGGATCTCCCTCGTCGCCGCCCGGGCATCACCTCCTGGTTCCTTGAACCGGTTCGAATATCGGCCATGAACCGCGCGGAAGGCAAGGTTCTTGTCTCGGCCGTCGAGACACGGTTTGGCTTTCACACAAGAATATTGCGGCCTTCCGGGGCTACATTTATCGTGCAGAACACTCCAGGGGCACAACCATCCGTGCCCGGGTGGTGGTTCTCGAACCGGTATTCTGACCGTCGCTTTCCCGTCCGGTCCGGGTCGTCGAACGCGCAGTCTGGCGCGGCGTATCCGCGCTGCCGGCTGTCATCCACAGGCCGGCCGAGCCGGCCCCGTCCCATCCCTTCGCAGGAGAGGATCTATGCAAACGGATCCATCTGTTCGAGACCGGAGAAGGCCTCCACACCTCTTTCGCTGGCTGACCTCCGGTCGGTCCCTGTGGCTCGCGGCCCTCTTCTCGGCGCTTCCCACGCTGTCGTGGGCGCAGACCGAGGTGAGCGGGCGGGTGATCGACGCCCAGACGAGCGCTCCCCTTGCGGGGGCCCAGGTGACCGTGCAGGGCACGAATGTCGGAACGGTGACGAACGCGAGCGGCGACTATTCGCTCACGATGCCAGCCGGGTCGTCGACCCTGGTCTTCTCGATGCTCGGCTACTCGTCGCAGGAGGTCGCCACCGAAGGCCGGTCGGTTGTGAACGTGGCGCTCATGCCCAGCGCCGTGAGCCTGGAGGGGTTGGTGGTGGTCGGATACACCACCCAGGAGCTGCGCGACATCTCCGGCGCGGTGGCCGCGGTGTCCGACACCGAGCTACAAGCGCGCAAGGTGGCGACCCTGGAAGAGGCGCTGAAAGGGCGGGTCGCCGGGGTGAACATCAAGACCTCCGGGGAGCCCGGCCAGGCGGCTGCGATCACGGTTCGCGGGCAGAACTTCCTCTACAACTCGTCCCCGCTCTATGTGGTGGACGGGTTCTACATGACTCAGAACCCCAATCTGAACCCTGCCGACATCGCCTCCATCCAGATCCTGAAGGACGCTTCGGCCGCGTCGCAGTACGGGGCCCAGGCGGCCAACGGCGTGGTGGTGATCACCACCAAGCGAGGGCAGGCGACCGGGCGTAACGGGCTCCGGATCAGCTCCTATTATGGCGTACAGGAGATGAACAACCGGATCGAGGTGATGAACGCCCGCGAGTGGGCCGAGTTCGCGAAGATGGCCTACGAGAACGCGCGGGCGCAGAACCCGAACGCCGATCCGGTCCCGGCGGGGGTGCTGGCGATCCTCGACGGTACCCACACGGTCGATACCGACTGGCAGGACGTGATCCTCCAGGACGGGGCCATCCAGGACCACAACGTGTCGATGTCCGGGGCCACCGAGGATGCGAACTACTTCCTGAGCGGCGGCTACACCCGGCAGGAAGGCACGATCAAGAAGACCGACTTCGAGCGCTTCTCCCTGCGGGTCAATTCGGAGCTTCGCCGCGGTCGGCTCACGCTGGGCGAGAACATCTCGCTGTCCCGCTCCAACCGTAACAACCTCGTCCTGAACGAGGGCTCTCCGCTGATCAATGCCATGCGCATGCCGCCGGGGATTCCCGTCTTCGACGAGGCCAACAACCCGCCATACGGCTATGGGAGCGCGTTCCTGCCCAACTTCGGTACCAACCCGCTGGGCCTCATCGAGCAGCGGGATGACCAGTTCCAACGGAACCAGGTCTTCGGAACGGTTTTCGGTGAGTACTCCCTGCTGGACGGGCTGAACTACCGGCTCAACATCGGCTTCAGCTACGACGACCTGGAGAACCGCTTCTTCCAGAAGGCCGGCGGTCTTCCGCGCCAGAACAACCCGCGTGACCCGGCCTTCCTGAACGTAGGTCGTGACGACTACACCTCGCTGCTCTTCGAGAACCTGCTCAGTTACAACCAAACCTTCGGCGGCCTCCACGATGTGAACGCGGTGGTTGGCTACACCGAGCAGAAGACCGAGCGCGACTGGCTGTGGGCCCATCGTCGCGGCTACGCGGACGAAAGCCTGCGGCAGATCGATGCGGGAACGGAGAACTTCGACAACCGGGGCTTCGCCATCGAGTCCCGCCTTCGCTCCTTCCTCGGTCGCATCAACTACTCTTACGACGGCCGCTACCTGCTGACCGCCAGCTTCCGCCGGGACGGCTCCAGTCGCTTCGGACCGGGCAATCGCTGGGGCAACTTCTGGTCGGGGTCGGCCGGCTGGGTGGTCAGTGAGGAGCCCTTCTTCAGCAGCATCCCGCTGCTCGGCGGCGCCAACTTCCTGAAGCTGCGGGCCAGCTACGGTGTGCTGGGGAACCAGGACTTCGCGGACTACCAGTTCGCCGGCCTGGTGGTGCAGAACCGCAGCTACCTGTTCGGTGAGTCGGTCGCTCCGGGAGCGATCCAGCTCGACCTGGCGAACCCGGACATCAAGTGGCAGGAGAACACGCAGCAGAACTACGGCTTCGACCTGAGCATGCTGGACAACCAGCTCTCGATCACGGCCGACTACTACATCTCTCGCTCCGACGACCTGTTGGTGCGCGCGCCGCTGCCGCCGACGCTCGGTTCCGGCACCGCGCCCTTCATCAACGCGGGGTCCGTGCGCAACCGGGGCCTCGAGCTCTCCCTGACGCACCGGTACGGTCGGGGCAACTTCGAGCTCAACACCACCGCCAACCTCACCACCATCGACAACGAGGTGCTGAGCCTGGGCAACGGTGCCCAGCCGATCATGGTCGCCGGCGTCGCGCGCACGGCGGTTGGCCATCCGATCGGGACGCTCTGGACATACAAGATGGACGGGATCTTCCAGAGCGAAGAGGAGGTCCAGAACCACACCACCACCCTCGAGGACGGCACCGTGGTGGTGCTGCAGCCCAACGCTCAGCCGGGTGACGTGCGCTACGCCGACCTCAACAAGGACGGCGCGATCAACGATCAGGACAAGTACGCCGCGGGCGACGCGGTACCCGACCTCGAGGGCGGCCTCTTCTTCGACGGGCGCATCGGCCGCTTCGACTTCACGGCGGGTCTGAGGGGCAGCTTCGGCAACGAGATCTTCAACGAGGTCCGCTGGTGGATGCTGCGGATGGACGACAATTCCAATCTGCCCAAGGGAACGAAGCCCTGGACCCCGGAGAACCCCAGCGCCACCACGCCGCGTGCGCTGATCGGGGGACTGGCCGCGGACAACGCTCGCCGCGAGTCCGATCGCTGGGTGGAGGACGGGTCGTTCGTCCGCATCCAGAACCTCCAGATCGGCTATTCGCTCCCTGAGAGCCTGCTGAGTCGCGCGGGGCTCGATGCTCGTGACGCGCGGGTCTACGTGAACGTGCAGAACCTCTACACATTCACCGACTACACCGGCTTCGACCCGGAATTCGTGGGCTTCCTGAGCGACGTCTCGACTCTCGAGCGTGGGATCGACTTCGGGCGGGTGTATCCCAGCCCGCGCACGATCTCCGTCGGCTTCGATATCGGCCTGTAAGCGGAATCATCGCACCCGGACTCTCAAGAGAGACGATCCCATGCGCATACATAGACTGATCGTACCTCTGGCGATCACCTGCCTGGCGGCAGCGTGCACCGACCTGGAGGTCACGAACCCGAACCAACGCACCACGGACACTTTCTGGCGCTCCGAGGTGGACGCCATCGCCGCGCTGAACGCCGCCTACGGCGGACTTCAGGCCAATGGCGTGTACGGACGCTGGTATCACTTCGCCAGCGACGCCCGAACGGACGTGGCCACCAGCCGAAGCCCGTGGACCGACCTGCAGAACTGGACCAAGACGGTGCTGGTGACCTCGAACTTCGAGGGAAACCGGGACACCTGGATCCACCACTACCAGGCGATCTACCGCGCCAACCAGGTCATCACCAACGTCCCCAACATCGAGATGGACGAGGGGCTGAAGCGGCGCATCATCGCGGAAGCCACCTTCCTGCGCGGGCTGCTCTATTACAACCTCGCCATTCTCTTCGGGAACGTGCCCATCCTCACCGAGCCGATGCAGGCGGGTGAGTTCCCCACGACCGCCCCATACGAGCAGGTCATCGCCCAGGTGGAGAGCGACGCAACCGCCGCCGCGGCCGATCTACCGCTCTCGTACACGGGCAACGACGTGGGCCGTGCCACCCGCGGCGCGGCGCTCGCGCTGAAGGCGCGCGTGCAGCTTCAGCAGCGGCGCTGGGACGAAGCGGCCGCGACCTTCCGGGAGGTGGTGGAGTCAGGGCAGTACGAGCTGGCCCCCACCTTCGACGAGAACTTCACCCTGGAAGGCGACAACAACGTCGAGTCGGTGTTCGACGTGCAGTTCGGCGGACCGGAAGTGCTGGCCGCCGGAACACGCGGGCTCAACATCGCGAAGATGGCGGGTCCGCCGACGATCGGCTTCACCGACCTGCAGCCCACGGAATGGTATTTCCAGCAGTTCTTCGCCGAGACCGGCACACCCGACCCGCGGCTGGACGCGACCATCTTCTGGAACAAGCCCGGCGGCATGGACGTTCACGGGCAGCCATTCGCGGAGCGATACCCCACGGGGTTCAAGGACACCCCCATCGACAAGACGTATTTCTGGAAGAAGTTCGGGGAGTACTGGCTGCCTCAGCAGGACTGGGACGCGGCGATCAACTACAAGGTGATCCGCTACGCCGACGTCCTGTTGATGTACGCGGAGGCGCTGAACGAATCGGGGAACACCTCCGAGGCGGCCACCTACCTGAACATGGTGCGGAACCGGGTGGGCCTCCCGGACGTGCCGAGCACGCTCAGCCAGGCCGAGATGCGTGCGCGCATCGAGCACGAGATGCTGATGGAGCTCGGCTGGGAGAACAAGCGGCTTCCCTACCTGAAGCGGCACGACAGGTTCAACCGGGCGACCATGGAGCCGCACGACCCGGATTTCGCCTTCTTCGTGGACGGGAAGTCGGAGCTGCTGCCGATTCCGCAGTCCGAGATCGACGTGAACCCGAACGTGGTGCAGAATCCCGGTTGGTGAGGCCGGCGAGATTCTCACCCTGAAGGTGCAGGATCAGGACGGACGAGCCCGAGGAGCCGGGAAGCCCCGGCGACTCGGTGTCTCGTCCGTTTCCGTCCCCGCTGACCGGCTCGAGAGAGGAGGTGGCAGACCGTGAGGTGGACGCTACTGCTCGCTGTGCTTCTCGCTCAGGGAACTGCCTCGCCGCTGGGCGCACAGACATTCACCAATCCATTGATCAGCACGCCGGCCGCCGACCCCTGGGTGATCCGGCACGACGGCTGGTACTATTTCACCTCGACGGGCGGGGACGAGATCTCCATCCGCCGCTCGCGCACGCTGACGGGACTGGATGACGCGGAGCCGGTGCAGGTGTGGCGCGCCCCGGCCTCGGGACCGCAGAGCAAGCAGGTGTGGGCGCCGGAGCTCCATTACCTGCAGGGGAAGTGGTACCTCTACTATACCGCCAGCGACGGCGAGGACCGGAACCATCGCCACTACGTCCTGGAGGCGGTCACGGATGATCCGTTGGGGAAGTACGTCGACCGCGGACGGGTGGATCCCGAGCTCGACTCCTACGCAATCGACGGCTCCGTTCTCCAGATGCCCGACGGATCGCTCTACTGGGTCTACACGACCGGCCACCTGGAGATCGCGCCGATGACCAGCCCGACCCGGGTGGACGGCTCCCGGCGCGCGCGCATCGCCAGCCCCACGCTCCCCTGGGAGCGGGGCTGGATCGAAGCTCCGCAGGCGCTCGTGCGCGAAGGCCGGGTCTTTCTGGTGTACTCTGCCGGACACAGCGCGACCCCGCATTACGTCCTGGGTCTGCTGACCCTCACCGGGAGCGATCCGCTCGACCCCGGCGCCTGGCGAAAGCACGACAGCCCCGTTTTCCAGCCTTACATCGGACCGGAGGGCGCGGTTTACACCACCGGTCACTGCAGCTTCACCACCTCTCCCGACGGCAAGGAGGATTGGATCGTGTACCACGGCAAGGACTGGCGCGACGCAGCGCTGCAGGGCTTCGCCGGCCGGATGACCCGCGCGCAACGATTCGGCTGGCATGCGGACGGAACCCCTGACTTCGGCCACCCCATCCCCAGCGGGGTGGAGATTGCGGTCCCGTCGGGGGAGGGTGCGCCGTGAAGGCTCACGGATTCTGCCGTGCGGATGCCAGGGCCGGGAGTGTGTTACGAAGCTGCGGGACGGGAGCGGTCGCGTTGCTGCTGTCGCTCGCTGCACCGCACTCGGCGCTGTTGGCGCAGACGACGATGGGCGACAGCGGGGCGCCCGCGGTGGTCTACACCAACCCCGTCCTGCCGCATGCCGACCCGTCGATTCTGAAGTGGAACGGGGAGTACTACCTGTACGCCACCGGAAACCCGATCCGGGCGTATCACTCCACCGACCTTGTGCACTGGACGGAGATCGGCCCGGTCCTCTGGGGCTCGGAGGAACCGTACGCCTGGAACCAGACCGATGTGTGGGCGCCGGAGGTGATCTACCGCAACGGCACCTTCTACATGTACTACACGGCGTCGAAGGCCTCGCCCGACTGGCGTGTGGGTGAGATGGCCCGGCGCATCGGCGTGGCGACCAGCGAGAGTCCGGCCGGGCCCTTCGTGGACAGCGGCGAGCCGCTGACCCCGGGTTGGGGGATCGACGGGCACGTCTTCCGCGATCCTGACAGCGGCAAGGACTATCTGTTCTACAGCTACCTCTACGATCCGCGGCTCCCCGGGGCGGGACTGGTGGTGGACTCCATGCCGGATCCGATGCGGGTCGGTGGGCGCCCATCGCACGTGACGCGGGGCAGCGAATGGTGGGAGGACAAGGACGCCGATCCGCAGAACGGCAGCCTGCGCTACACCAACGAAGGCCCCACGGTGCTGAAGAAGGACGGCACCTACTACCTGATCTACAGCGGCGGTTCCTGGGACCTTCCCACCTACGCCCTGGCGTATGCCGTCTCGGACCGGGTGATGGAGGGCGGTCTCGACGGACCCGGCTGGACGAAGGTGATGCCTCCCATCCTGCGGAGCACCCCGCTGGTCGAGGCTCCCGGCCACAACAGCGTGGTCAAGGCGCCTAACAACGTTGACGACATCACCGCTTACCACGCGCGTGTGGTCCCCTTCACCGGCCCGGGAGACCGGCAGACCTTCGTGGATCGGCTGTACTGGAACCACGAACGGCTCTACATGCAGCCCCCCTCGACAGGTGGCCTTCCCACGCCGGACCTCCCGCTGTTCCGCGATCTCTTCGATCGCGAAGGCGGCCTGGGATCAGGGTGGGAGGTGGCGAATGGGTCCTGGCGGATCGAGTCAGCCGAGGCGAGTGGGTCCGGCACCGCGTTGATTGCTACGGAGCCGCTGCAGCATTACCTGCTGGAGGCCAACGTGCGCCTACCCGCCCGCGGGGGTGAGGCGGGCGTCGTTGCCTTCCGCAACGGCGACGACGTGGTGGAGGTCCTGCTAGACGCCGAACGGCGTGCGCTCAGACTCGCGGGCCGCGTGGGGGGTGAGGCCGTTGAGGGCACCTCGGTTCCAGTGGAGGAGGGGTTCCGTTTCGACGTCTATCATCAGCTACTGGTCACCAAGAACGCTCATCGGTTGCAGGTGGAGCTGGACGGGGTGCGAGTCGCCTCGCTCGAGCTGGAAGCCCTCGACGCCGCTGGCCGGGTCGGGCTGCTGGCGCGAGGGGGACGCGCCTACTTCGACGGCATTGCGCTCACCTCGTGGTTCCGTGACGCCTTCGACCAGCCGGACGACACCTGGGAGATCTCTGGCGGCAGCTGGATGGTGGACGAGGGTGCCCTGCACCAGGGGGCGGGAGGCGCCGACCGCTACGTTGCGCTCAAGGGAGAGCCGGCGGAGAACTATGAGTTCTCGGCGAGCGTGCGCTGGCGGGACGAGGAATCGTCACGGTCAACCGCCGGCATCGTGGCCGCGGCGACCGCCTCGGGCGACCTCGTCCTCGCCGGGTTCGACCACGAGATCTGGCCGTTCGGACGATTCCACGTTCGCCACGTAGTGAACGGGCAGGTGGTCCATTCCCTCAGCGTGGAGACTCCGCGTGGGTTCCTGTTCAATGTCTTCCACACGATCTCGGTCACCAAGCAGGGGGAGGCGTTCACCTTCACGCTGGATGGCCGGGAGATCGTGGCGGTACGCTTCCCGGTCGGGGAAGCACGGGCCGGCCTTTACACCGAAGGGGTGCGTGCGGCCTTCGACGACGCGTCGCTGAAACGGATCGTGGTTCCTCGCAACCGCGTGCTGAACGGCAGCTTCGAGGCGGAGCGCTGGCCGGAGGAGGGCAATGCGGCGGCGAATCCATGGCGCCTGACGGGTGGCGCGATGGTCAACTTCTGCTGCGCGCACAGCGGATTGTACCGGCTGCTCCTCCGTCAGCCGGAGAGCGTCGCCGAGCAGACCGTGCGCGGCCTGGAGCCGGGGTCCTATACGCTGTGGGCGTGGGTTACCACGCGGGATGCCGAGGGAGAAGTCGTCGTCTCGCCGGCCGGCGGCGCCCCGGTGCAGCAGAGCGTTGCGGGCGAGGGATGGCACCGCGTCTTGGTCGAGTTCGAGGTGCCGCCCGGCTCGGGCGAGGTGACGTTGCGGTTCTCGGGAAGGTTCGAGGGAAATGCGCCGCTGGTCGCGGTCGACGACGTCTACCTCTTCGAGCGGGGATCGTAGCGGCAGGTAGGGAGCCTGGTAGGCAGGGAGCCCGCTTACCTTTCAGGTGGGATCCGAGGGGGTGGGTGGGCGCAGGTCGCCCGTCCCCGCCCCCCGTTGTGCGGGAGCTCCCTACGGCTCCACGAGTGCCTGGTACACGGCGGTTTCGAAGGCGTCGCGGACGGCGTTGTTGGAGAACGGTACCACTTGGAGCATCAGCACTCGCACCAGGCCGTACTGCGGGTCGACTTCGTAGGCTGTGCCGTAGGCGCCGCTCCAGCCGAAGCTGCCCACGGAGCTGAAGCCGCTCGCGCCCATCCGGTCGATGGTCTCGAAGCCGAGACCGAAGCCGATCCCCTCCCCCCGCAGGTCACCGATCTGGTTCGTGGTCATGAGCGCCACTGTCTGGGGCGCCAGGATGCGCACGCCATCCAGCTCGCCGCCGCGGCGCATGGCCTCGAGAAAGCGCGCATAGTCGCGAGCGGTGGAGAGCAGGCCCGCTCCGCCAGCGAAGCTGACGCGCGGCCCGTCCACGTAGTGGCCCTGCCCGCGGGCATTGTCGGGCGCACGCAGCACCTTGCCATCCTCGCCCGGAGTATAGACCGTCGCCAGTCGGTCGCGCTTCTCGCGGGGCAGGTAGAAGTGCGTGTCGGTCATCCCCAGCGGCTCCGTGATCCGCTCACGGATGAACTGGTCCAGCGGCAGGCCGCTCGCCCGCTCCACTACGCACCCGAGGATGTCAGTGTTGTAACCGTAGACGAAGGCCTCGCCCGGTTGCCGGACGAACGGGAGCGTTCCCAGGCGGTCCATTTTCTGGCAGATCGGCTCCTCGTCGTCGGCGGTGTACCAGCCGTAGGCTTCGCCGTACCCCAGGTCATGACGCTGGTACGCCTCGGCGACGTGCGGTTCGCCTCCGTAGGAGATGCCCGCCGTGTGCGTCAGTAGATCCCGGATGGTGATCTTCCGTCGCGCGGGCTCGATCCTCACACCGCTGTCGGTGCGGACCGCCACCGTGGTGCTGTCGAAGGAGGGAAGCCACCGGCTGACCGGGTCATCCAGCGCGATCTTCCCCTCCTCCACCAGCATCATCACCGCCGTGCTGGTGATGGCCTTCGTCTGCGAGGCGATGCGGAAGATGTCGTCGGTGCGCATGGGCCGCCGGGCCTCCCGGTCCGACCAGCCCACCGCCTCTTCGTAGACGACTTCGCCATCGCGCATCACCAGCGCGACTGCACCCGCGATCACCCCCTCGTCCACGTAGCGCTGGAGGGTGGATTCGATGCGCTCCAGACGAGCCGGGTCGAAGCCGTGAATGGTGGCGGGGGCATCGGCCGCCTGCGCAGTTGCGACTGTCGGCAGGCTGGTCCCGACCAGAGCGGCGACCAGCAGGCAAAGCCACGTTTTCCTCATCGGCATCTCCGGATCCGGGAAGGTCACGGCGTGGTTAGTTCGACTTGCTCCTGCGCGATGCGGCGTGCGAGCGCCTGACGGGCGTTTTCTGCGTACCGCTTGCATCCGTTACGGTCGATCAGGCCGTCGGTCGCGTCACGTCCCCGCTCGAGGCGCTGCCAGAAATTGGACGCTCCCGGATGCGGGGTGATCAGAATATCGCAGCTGAGGCTGTCGAGCACCGCAAAGGAGCGCTCGAAGTCCTGAATTGCGTGCGGGTAGGTGTCGTTGCGGCTGAAGTAGAACCCGTCGGCCGAGACGGGAGTCTGACTGTCGCCGTAGACCAGGTCCACGCACCGGTCCTGTTCGCAAGCGCGCCAGGCCCAGGTGGTGCCCCCCGGCGTGTGCCCCGGAGTGAAGTGCGCAGTTACTGCAATGGGACCGACGCGCAGCACCTCGCCGTCCTCGACCGTGCGCACCTCCGGTACCGGATCGATCGGGAAGAGCGCGCCGTGCTGGGGATCATCCGCACTGGAGTAGCCGGTCTGCAGCACGGTCGCGCTCCAGGGGCTGGCGGCTACCTCGGCGCCGGACGCCTCCTGCAAGGCGGCGATGCCGCCCGCGTGATCATAGTGGACGTGCGAGTTCAGGATCAGACGTACGTCGCGCAGATCGAATCCCAGGGCGTGAATGTTTTCCGCAATCGGTCTGGCGGATTCGGCGAGCCCGCCGTCGATGAGTACGTGTCCTTCGTCGGAAGTAATGAGGATAGCCCCCAGTCCCTCCGTTCCCACCCAGTAGCTGTTGCCGAAGATCCGGACCGGCTCGTGTGGCCGATTCCATTCGACGCAGGGGTCGCATCCGGGTGTCGGCGGGGCCTGAGGTACATCGACCTGGCTACACCCCGCCAGGGCAAAGCCCGAGATCGTGGCGACAAAGATGGAACGAAGGTGCATACCTTGACTGTAGTCTGTCGAGCGGGGTCCGCGCTCGCGGCGGCGGACATGAGGAGCGAGAATATATTGCGTCGAGCCGGATGTTGAAGGTATGCACCCGCCGCCTGTCTCCGCGATGATCCAGCAGTCTATCGGCACGTTCCAGCAGCATACTTCTCTCGAACGAGAAGTCCGGATCGAGACACCGGAGCACGTCGCCGTCGACTACCGACTGGCTGACCTCGGCTCGCGCTTCACGGCGCTGTTGATCGACGGCGGAATCCTTGTCGCGGTGCTGCTGTTTCTGCTGGTCGGGGTGCCCGCGATCCTCAGCCGGATCGGGAGCGTGGCCGGCTCCTGGGTGACGGGTTGGGGGATGGGAGCGGTGATCCTCCTGTCCTTCGCCCTCAGCTGGGGATACTTCGTGGTCTTCGAGGCGGCCTGGCAGGGGCGTACCCCGGGCAAGAGGTGGATGGGCATCCGGGTGGTGCACGACGGAGGCTTCCCTCTGACCCTGCAGGGGGCGGCGATCCGCAATCTGCTCCGCGCCATCGATAGTCAGCCGATCTTCACCTGGCTGATCGGCGGAGTGACGATGCTCCTCAGCCCCCACACCAAGCGGCTCGGCGACCTGGCAGCGGGAACGATCGTGGTGCGTGAGCCGAAGGAGCTGGTGATCCCGGAGATCGTAGCCGCTGAGGCGGCGCACCAGGGTGCCCCGCTGCTGGACGAGCGGGAATTCACCGCCCTCGACACCTACGTCGGGCGGCGCGAGGGGCTGGCAGAGGGCGGGCGGCAGCGACTGGCGGAAAAGCTCGCGGGGCGGCTGACCCGGAAGGCCGAATGGCGCGCCGAGGAGCTCACCGCTGACGAGTACCTCCTGAACCTCCACGCCGCCGAGCTGGCGCGTCGCAGTGGAGCCTCGGGTGCGGGTGCCTGGTCGCGCTCTACGGAGCTGGTGCGCCAGCAGCGAGAGCGCTGGCAGGAGCTGCAGCGGTTGGTGGAGCGCGCGGGTGCCTCGCGCCTCGCGTCGTTGTCCGAAGCCGAGCTGGCCGACTTTGCGGCTCTGTACCGCGAGGCGACGGCCGATCTGGCGAGAGCGCGGACGTACGGAGCCTCTCCGCAGCTCCTGATGTCGCTGGAGCGGCTGGTGGGATCGGCGCACAACCAGCTCTACCAGCCGCCCCGCCGCAGGCTGTCGGACTTGCGCGTGTGGGTCTCCAGGGGCTTTCCGGCACTGGTCCGTCGGAGGTGGATCCCCATCGCTGTCTCCGCCACGCTCTTCGTGGTCCCGGCCGCGCTGGGGTTCGGAGTCGCACGGCTCGACCCCGGCTGGGCGCGAACCGCGCTTCCGGCCGAGATGGTCCGTCGCGCGGAGGAGGGGATCGATCGGGAGGCGCAGGGGCGCGGATACGTCGAGGTCCGGGACGTGGTCATGCCGGTGATGGCCAGCGGCCTGATCTCCAACAATGTGCAGGTCACCTTCTTCGCCTTCGCGGGAGGGATGATCGGCGGCCTCGGAACGGCGGCCATTCTGGTGCTCAACGGCCTCTTTCTGGGCGCTGTGGCTGGCCTCTTCGCCAACCACGGACTCAGCCTCTATCTGTGGACCTTCGTCCTTCCCCACGGGGTCATCGAGCTCACGGCGATCGTGATCGCCGGTGGGGCCGGATTGTGGCTGGGCTCCGCGCTGCTTCTCCCTGGTCGCCTGACCCGCCGCGAGGCACTCGAGATCCGGGGACGCGAAGCCGTCTCACTCGTTGCCGGTACTACCCTGTTGCTGGTGGTGGCCGGTCTCATCGAGGGCTTCATCTCCCCCTCCTCCCTTCCCCGGGTGGCAAAGCTAGGGCTTGCGGCCCTATTCGCGCTCGGGCTGGTCGGGTACCTGGCAGGCAGCATGGCGGGCCGCTCCTATACCCTCCCGCGCCGCTTCACCTCGAGGTAGCGGTTCACCACGGTGGGTACTGCCCGTTCGGGTGTCGTGTCGGCCACGAGCACGCCCGCGCGGCGCATGGTGGCCAGCGCGACGTTGCGCAGCAGGAGGAGCTCCTCGGCGGCTGCCCGTCGGTAGGCGCCCGATTCGTCCTCGACCGGGGCGGTGGCGACGCGCTCCAGGGCGGGATTGCGGATTGCGACGGCCAGCGGGAGGTGCCGCCGGGTGGCCGCGGAGACATTGGCGAGAAGCGCGGACGAGGCTCGCGCGTCGATGACGTCGGTGAAGAGGACGATCAGGGAGCGCCGCCGCAACCTCCGCCCGAGGAAGGCGAAGGCACCCGGGTAATCCGGCTCCACGAGCCGAGCCTCGATCTCCGAGAGAGTGTCGACCAGGCGGCTGAGGGGAGCGCGAGCGGGAGGAAAGAAATGGTGGACCTGGTCGGAGAAGACGAACAGGCCGACGCGATCTCCGTGTTGCGCCGCGACCTCGGCGAGAAGCAGCGCCGCCGCCAGCGCACTGTCGATTCGTTCCCTTCGCACACCATTGCCGCCAGCCTCGGAGAGCTCCTCCGTCATCAGCCGTCCCGCGTCGATCGTCAGTAGGACGTTCTGGCTCCGCTCGGTCTCCGTCTGGCGAACGATCAGCGTGCCGTGCTTTCCGGAGGCTTTCCAGTCGAGCCGCCGGGGATCGTCGCCGCGGACGTACTCCCGGAGGCTCTCGAACGAGCTCCCCTCTCCCGGCTGGCGCATTGCCCGCAGTCCCATCTCGCTCAGCCGGTGCCTGTGAGCCAGCAGGCGATAGCGCCGAAGATCGCGCAGCCCGGGCTGCACTCGCACCTCGGCGGGAATCGACTCGCACCGCTGGTACCAGACCAGTCCGAGGGGGCCCAGCAGCCGCAGATACACGTCTCCCAGATTTCCTCGGCCGCGCTCCACCGCCCTCACCCGGTAGGCGAAGCGTGCCTCGGCGCCGGGAGGGATCCAGGCGCTGTCCGCGTCTCGATGGGTGAGAGTGGGTTCGGCTCCGCCCTCGTCCCGTGCTCGCCTGAGCTGCGGCGTGAGGTCGTCTGTGACGCGAACGCGGACCGGGCGATGATCTATGTTCTCGACGGTGATCGTCACCTTGCCTTCCTCTCCGTGCGCCAGACGTGCGGGGGCGGTGCGACTCACGCCGATGTGCGTGCGGCCTGCCCGCCGCGCGTCCACCGCAGCTGCGGCGAGCAGGAGCAGATCCGCGAGAAGGCCCGCCGTCCCTGACACCAGGAAGAGCGGAGCAACGGCTGTGAGCAGCAGGAGCAGCCTGCGGGCGGGGAGGAACGTCACCTTTCAGCCCGGCGCTTCGACGCGTTCCAGGGCGGTGAGTATGCGGCTGTCGGGGCGCTCTCCCTCGAGCTCGGCCTCGGGAGAGAGCAGGATGCGATGGCGCAGGACAGGAAGCGCGAGCGACTTCACGTCGTCCGGGGTGACGAAGTCGCGGCCCGCCAGGAGCGCCTCGGCTCGCGCCGCAAGGAAGAGGGACACGCCCGCGCGGGGGCTCGCGCCCAGCGCGAGTGCGGCGTCTTCCCGCGTCGACCTCACGATCGCGGTGATGTAGTCACGAATCGATGGCTCCACGTGCACGGCCGCCACTGCCGCTCGCAGCCGGAGGAGATCCTCCGCCGAGGCAACCGGCTCGATCCCGAAGCTCTCCGTCCGATCCGAGCTGAAGCCGTCGGCGTACAGGTCCAGGATGGCCCGCTCCGCCTCGGCGTCGGGATACGGCACCACCACCTTCAGCAGAAAGCGATCGAGCTGCGCCTCGGGAAGCGGGTACGTCCCTTCGTATTCGACCGGGTTCTGGGAGGCGAAGACGGTGAAGGACGGGGGCAGCGGCCGCGTTACCCCGTCGGTGGTGACCTGGCGCTCCTGCATCGCCTCCAGCAGCGCCGACTGCGTCTTGGCGGGGGCGCGGTTGATCTCGTCGGCGAGCAGGAGGTCGGTGAAGATCGGTCCCGGATGGAAAACGAACTCGCGCCGCAGCTCGTCCAGGATGCTCGTGCCCGTCAGGTCGATCGGCATCAGGTCGGGCGTGAACTGTACCCGTCCGAAGCGCACGTCGAGGGTGCGGGCCAGGGCACGGATGGCCAGCGTCTTGGCCACCCCGGGAACCCCTTCGAGCAGGACGTGCCCGCCCGCCAGCAGGGCGACCAGCAGCTGGTGAAGTACCTCCTCCTGCCCGAGCACCACGCGGCTGAGTTGGGCCTCCACCGCCCGCGCGCGCTCCGTCGCCTCCTCCATCATCGTCGTCACGTTCGCCTCTTCTCCGCAATCAGCTCGTCCAGCCGAGCCGCCAGGGTGGTCAAGTTCTCTTCCTTCTGCGCCGAGTGGGTGCCCTTCCGGGAGCTCACGAGTCCGCTCGACAATTCGCTCGGCGCCTCCGAAGGGAGACTCCGTAGCACGCGCTCGACGTCAAGGGGTCCGGGGTGCGCGGCGCCGAGTCGGCGCGCCGCCCCGGCCAGCAGCAGGTGCCTCGCCCGGCCACGAGCTCCGCCGGCTTCGTAGGCCCGCGCGAGGGCGTGGAGATGCTCCAGCGGCGAGCGGCGACGCGGGGGTGCCGGCGCCTCCGCCGAGCCGAAGCGTGCGCCGAGCAGGAGCAGCAGCAGCCCGCCGACGAGCAGGAGCTGCACGGTCATCCAGCCCGCAGGTTGGCGGGCGAGGAAGGATATCAGCGCGCCGGCAGGGCTTCCGCCACCGCGGAAGCCGTGGTGATACTCGTCGAACTGCAGCTCCTGCCCTCCTGCCGTGAGCTCGCGGGCCAAGCGGGCGAAGAGCAGGGCAGCACCGCTCTCCCGCAGCGCCCGATTGGAGAGTGGCTCCGTATCGCTCCAGGCGAAAATTTCCCCATCCCTCCGCGTCATCCGCACTACGGCCACCCGTTCGGCGTCGATGCGGAGCAGCGCCTGCGCGCCCTCCCGGAACGCTTTTGCGCTGTCCGGGAAAGCGAAGCGGAAGCCGCGAACGCTGTCGATCCCTGCCGTCTGAGGTGCCGCGACCGTCACGGAAGCGGTGCGCAGTGTCGACAGCGGCAGAGTATCCGGGGAAGCTCTGCCGAGCGAAAGCCCCAGGGCCGCGAGCAGCGGGTCCCCTGGCGACGGGGCGTAGATCAAGCGGCCGCCGTCCTCGACCCACGCGAGGAGAGCGCGGGCCTCGAGCGGCGTGAGCTCGTCGGTCGGCCGCAGGATGACCATCGCTTCCGGCAGCGGATCCCCCTCGACCAGGGGACTCAGCCTGCGCTCTGCGGGGATCCCGAGCTCCTGCAGCATCAGGAAGAGAGCGAGGGTCCCGCGAGGAGTGGCGCGAAAGCTGGTGGGACGGGGATCGAGATTGCTGCGGCCATCCCGGTCCGAGGTGAGGAGCGCCAGCACCAGCGCCGCCCCGAGCAACAGCGCCACGCCTCGCCAGCTCGAACGCTCACCCATGGTCGACTGCATGCTCGGGCGCCGAGCTGGCAAGGTCGCGCAGCTTTCCGAAGTCGCTCTCGTCGGCCGGGCGGGCTCCGAAGGCCACCGGTTCGAACCCCCGCAGGAACCGATCGAGTAGTCGGCCCGCCTGCGGGTCGCGTCGGCTCTCCCGGCGGTAGTCTCCGGGCGTCTTCGAAGGATCTAGATGGACTGTTCCGCGTGCGGCCAGTCTGCTCAGCAGGCCGTGATACAGCGCGAAGGCAGCGTCCCGCCATCGCCCCGCCGCGGCCAGGGAAGACGCGAGCGCCTCCCACTCCGCCGCGCTCGCCGGAGGGGCAGCCAGTTGGGATCGCGCTTCTTGCGGCCCGCGACCATCCTTCCGTGCCCCCGCGTGCGAAATCACCCGCAGCAGCAGATGCCCCGCCAGCGCTCCGAAGCCGACAGCGACGAGCACGAAGAGCGCCAGACCCTCGCCCTCGCGGAGTTGGAAGGAGGGGAGGAGGTCCCGCAGCAGGTCGACCAGCGAGCGCAGTGCGCGGCCGATCAGCTCCCGGAGCGGCGAGGCGGACCGTTCGGTGAACTCTGGACGGGAGAAGACCCGTTCCAGCGCCCCTTGAACTTCCTGCGGGGTCTGCCACCACACTGCCATCATCCGGTCACCGGTCAGGCCGCGGAACCGCGTTCGTTACTGCTGGCCGCCGCCCGAGCTCCGCTGCCGTCAGGCACCTGGCCATCCGGTCACCGCATCGAGCCACGACCGAGCAGCGGACGAGCGGGTAACACAAGGACAGGTAGCGCACAGCCACACCCCGTCGCTCAACTGAGGGCCGGCTCCGACGGCTGATCGAGCGCTTCTGCGACCAGATCGATGTCGTAGCCTTCCGTCCGGACCCGGCGGTCGAAGTAGAGCAGGGTGAAGCATCCGACCATGAACGGCGTGGTCAACGCGGTGCAGACGACGGTGACCAGCTGCTGGAGGACCACCTGGCCGGGGCTCAAAGCGGCGGCCGACTCGACGTCCCACATCGCGCCCCCGATCCCGACCAGGAAGGAGATTCCAACCAGCGGAAGGATCGCGATGATGCTGCTCACGATCACCAGCCCGAGGATTCGAAGCCGCGCCCCGCGGGCGAGCCGATCGGAGCGCCGCAGCGAAGCCCACACCCCCAGGTCCTCCACCACCATGGCGGGAATAACCGCGAAGAAGCTGGCCAGGACCACCACCGCGACCAGGAACGCCACCAGTGACAGGATCGCAAGGACGAACCCCGCAGCGGTGTCGCCCATGTTCATGCTCGCGAGCAGGAGCGCCGCCAGAGCGAGGACGAGCGCCACCGCTATCAGCAGGACGAGGCCGGCGAGCATGATGACCAGGCCTGCCCCGGCCATTCTGGGGAGGACGCGCAGCGACCGCGCGTAGCCGTCGCGGACCGAAGTTTCTTCGTCGCGAAGCTGCCGTGCGGTCTGCCGCGTCAGCGCACCCCATACCAGGCTCCAGAGCAGCGCGCTCAAAACGACCGCCGCCATCATACTCCCCGCCGCGGAAGGGTCGGCCGCGGCTGAATCTTCCGAGATCACCGCTGCCTCCATCATCCGACCGGCCAGCGCCAGGGGAATGGCCGCCAGCAGCGAGGTCGTGAAGAGGGTGGTGAAGTCGCGCCGGTAGAGCGTGAACGCTCCGTCGAGCAACTCGCCGAACGCAAGGGGACGCAGTGATGGCACGGATTCAAGCTCCGTCGTACGGGGGAAACTGAAGGAGGGCTCCGACCGGCCTACCTCCCGCTGGGAACCGCGGTCAACGAGCCGGCGAGGCTTCCAGGTTCACCTTCACGCCGCCCTGAAGAGTCTGCAGAACCACGCAGTAGCGCTCCGTCAGCTTCAGCAGGGTCGCCAGCTGGGCCGCGTCGGCGGAGGTGTCGAGCTCGGCGCTCAATCGAATCGCAACGAAGCCCACCGGCGCATCGCGCGCTACGCCCAGCGTGCCGCGGAAGTCGAGGTCGCCCTCGGCTCGAATCGTCCCGGAGAGGAGGTCGACGCCGATGGCCGTCGCCACCGCCTTCATCGTCACGCCGGCGCACGCCACCAGCGCCTCCAGAAGCATATCGCCCGAGCAGGCCAGCTCGCCCGTGCCTCCTGTGGCCGGGTGCAAACCCGCTTCGACGAGCGACCGACCAGTCTCCACACGGCAGGAGAGGTTCTCGCCGAGGCGCCCCTCTGCGCGCAGCGTCACCAGTCCTGCCGCCGGATCCTCCCGGTAGCGATCCTTCAGGGGCGCCTGGATGGCCCGGAGTTCTTCCGCGTCCACGTCAACCCCGCAGCGCGGCGCTCACGATCTCCCTTGCTTCCTCCTGGATGCGCCTCAGGTGATCGGGTCCTCGGAAGCTCTCCGCGTAGATTTTGTACACGTCCTCCGTGCCGGAGGGGCGAGCGGCGAACCAGCCGTTGGCGGTCACCACCTTCAGCCCGCCGATCGGGGCGTTATTTCCCGATGCGCGGGTCAGCTTGGCCACGATCGGATCCCCCGCCAGCTCGTGGGCGGTGACCATCTCCGGCGAGAGCCGAGACAGCCGGGCTTTTTCTTCGCGCGTGGCGGGGGCGTCGATCCGCTCGTAGACGGGGGATCCGAAGCGCTCCTCCAGCGCGCGATAGTGCTCACCCGGGTGCCGGCCGGTAACGGCGGTGATCTCCGCGGCGAGCAAGGAGAGGAGAATGCCGTCCTTGTCGGTCGTCCAGACCGTGCCGTTGCGGCGGAGGAACGAAGCGCCGGCGCTCTCCTCTCCCCCAAAGCCGATGGAGCCATCGAGCAGGCCGGGAACGAACCACTTGAATCCAACCGGAACCTCGTCCAGCCGGCGACCGAGATCCTCGGCTACCCGGTCGATCATGGAGCTGGAGACCAGGGTCTTGCCGACACCGGCCGACGCCGGCCAATCGGGGCGATTGCCGTAGAGATAGTGGATCGCTACGGCGAGGTAGTGGTTCGGGTTCAGGAGCCCGTCGGGCGTGACGATCCCGTGGCGGTCAGCGTCGGGGTCGTTCCCGAAGGCGATGTCGAAGCGATCCTTCAGGTCGATGAGGCCGGCCATGGCGTCGGGCGAGGAGCAGTCCATTCGGATCTTCCCGTCCCGATCCACCCGCATGAAGGAGAAAGCCGGGTCGATGGCCCGGTTGGTTACCTCGATCTTCAGGCCGTAACGCTCGGCAATAGGGTCCCAGTACGACAGGCTGGAGCCGCCCAGCGGATCAGCCCCGATACGCAGTCCTTCCGCCGCCACCGCCTCCAGGTTCAGCACCTCGCCGAGCTCCGCGACGTAGGAGCCTACATAGTCGTGGCGGTGCGTGCGCGACGAGGCGAGCGCCTCCGACAAGCGAACCCGCTTCACCCCTCTGAGATCTGATTCGAGCAGCTCGTTCGCCCTCTTTTCGATGACCGCCGTCGTGGAAGTATCGGCCGGACCGCCGGTCGGTGGATTGTACTTGATCCCCCCATCCTGAGGCGGATTGTGCGAGGGTGTGATCACCACCCCGTCCGCCCTTCCCCTATTGCCGCCGCGATTGTGGATCAGGATGGCGTGTGAGACGGCGGGAGTAGGCGTGTAACCGAGCTCCCGATCCACAACCAGGTCCACGTCGTTCGCGGCGAAGACCTCGAGCGCCGTGGTGAACGCCGCTTCGGAGAGGGCGTGCGTGTCCATCGCCAGGTACAGGGGCCCGTCGATCCCCTCAGCCTTACGGTACTCGGCGATCGCCTGACAGGTGGCCAGGATGTGGTCCTCGTTGAAGCTGCTCTCCAGCGAGGTGCCGCGGTGTCCCGAGGTCCCGAAGGTCACGCGCTGCCCGGGTTGCGAGGGGTCCGGCGGGCTCGTGTAATAGCGACTCAGCAGGCGCGGCACATTGATCAGGAGCTCCCGAGGAGCGGGCTTGCCCGCGAGCGGGTGACGGGACATGGCTGTTGTAGCAGCAAGGTGGCGGGTTGTAGATTCGCGCGAACGGCGGCCTGCATCGAAGCGCGCTCGACAACGCTCGCTCGGCGTAGACCCTACCACCCAACCTTTCTCCTGTCCATGCGAAAGACAAGTCAGTGGATCGACCTGCGGCTGGCACGTGCCGCGTCTCTGGCAACCTTCGTCGCGCTGGCGGCGGTCGCGGGTCCGGCGGCGAGTCAGGACGCAAGCCAGGACATTCCTCTCCCGGAGCACCCGCGACCGGATCTCCAGCGACCGGACTGGGTGAACCTGAACGGCGCCTGGAACTTCCAGTTCGACCCGTCGGATGCCGGGCAGGACCAGGGATGGCCCTCCCGAGGTCTGCCGACACCGCGCCGGATCACGGTTCCTTTCGGCTGGGGATCTCCGCTCTCGGGAGTGCCGGATAGCGCGGACATCGGGTGGTACGAGCGAACCATCCGCGTCCCGGAGGACTGGAGCGGGCAGCGCGTCTTCCTGGTGGTGGGTGCGGCGGACTGGCACACGACCGCCTGGCTCGACGGTGAGCTGCTGGGGACCCACCAGGGCGGCTATGTTCCCTTCGAGTTCGAGCTGACGCCCCACCTGCGACCCGGGGAGGAGCAGCGCCTCGTCCTCCGCATCGACGACGCGGCGCGCGAGTTCAAGCTCGAGGGGAAGCAGGGCTACGGCAACGTGCGCGGCATCTGGCAAACCCCCTACCTGGAAGCCCGCGGCAGCACCCCGATCCGCAGCATTCATTTCTCTCCTGACATCCACGAGAGCCGCGTACAGGTCGAGGCGACGCTGCTGGAGCCCGCCTCCGCGGCCGGTACTCTCACGCTCGAGTTCGCCGACTCGTCCGTTTCCTCGGTCACCCAGCGGGTTCGGGCCGGCGAGCAGGTCGTTCGCTTCTCCGTCCCCATCCCCGATGCGCACCTCTGGTCGCTCGACGACCCGTATCTCTACGAGGTGACCGCCCGGCTCGCCGCGGGGGGAGCGGAGGACGAGTTGCACACCTACTTCGGTATGCGCGAGATCTCGGTGGTCGACCTCCCCGGCACCGACTACCGCTACGTTGCCATCAACGGCGAGCCCATCTACCTGCAGCTGACGCTGGACCAGGCCTACCACCCCGAGGGTTACTACACCTTCCCGAGCGACGAATTCGTGCGGAATGAGGTGTTGCGCGCCCGCCAGATCGGACTGAACGGCCTGCGTGTGCACATCAAGGTGCCGCTGACCCGGAAGCTCTACTGGGCGGATCGCCTGGGAATGCTGATCATGGAGGACCTCCCTAACTCCTGGGGAGAGCCGGACGCCGATGCACGGACGGAGTCCGAGGCGACGCTGCGCGCGATGATCGAGCGCGACTACAACCATCCGTCCGTCTTCTCCTGGATTCTCTTCAACGAGACCTGGGGGCTCCGGCACCGGGACGGCGACCAGGAGGTCTACCGCCCGGAGACCAAGGAGTGGGTCGTCTCCATGGTCCGCCTCGCCAAGGATCTGGATCCCACGCGGCTGGTGGAGGACAACTCCGTCTGCTGCGGCGTCGGTCACACCGAGACAGACCTCAACACCTGGCACTCTTATCTCCCTGGTTGGGAGTGGGAGGAGCACCTGCGGATCATCAGCGACAGCACCTATCCGGGTTCAGGGTGGAACTTCGAGGATGGGTGGGAGCAGGCTCGCCAGCCCAACCTCAACAGCGAGTTCGGCAACGTCTGGGGATACGAGGGGTCCACCGGAGACGTGGATTACACCTGGGACTATCACCGGGCGATCGAGGCCTTCCGACGCCACCCGAAAGTCGCCGGGTGGCTCTACACCGAGCACCACGACGTCATCAACGAGTGGAACGGCTACTGGCGCTACGACCGCTCCGACAAGGTGACCGGACTCGACGAGCTGGTCCCGGGAATGTCGCTGCGCGACTTCCACTCGCCGATCTACGTCGCCATGGAGGGCCCGCTCAGCCGCGAAGTGCAGAGCGGGGAGACCGTGAGTGTACCGCTGCGTGCATCCTTCCTGACCGGCCACGACGGTTACGGGAATTCCCTCCGCCTCGTCACCGAGCTGTATTGGTGGGACGCTCTGGGGCGCCGACAGACGCAGGGCGCACAGTCGCGGACCATCCCGTACCGGCCGTGGATGATCGATGACCTGGAGCCCCTCTCGATCACCATGCCCGAGGGGCCTGCGGTGGCGGTGCTGACGCTGCGCATCGAGGACGCCGCCGGGGCGGTCCTGGGACGAAACTTTACCACCTTCGTGGTCAACGGTGAGACTCCCTCGACCATGCAGCTCGAGGGTGGACGAACCGGCCGTCTGGTCTCCTTCGAGCCAGCGAGCTTCACCGCGGCCGAATGGTCGCGCAAACAATGGAACGTGCTGGACGGCCTGAAGGTGAACGGGGCCGGATCGGGATTCTTCGAGTACCGGATCCCGTGGCCTTCCGGCCTCAGCGCGGACGGACTGCAATCGGTCACGTTCATCGCCGAGTTGGGGGCGAAGCAGCTGTTCGGCAAGGACCAGGAGGGCGCCGCCGCAATCGAGGGCGACTTCATGCGGGGCGAGGGGACTCACGATCCTAGCCGCAACCCGAATTCCTATCCGATGACCGATGAGACCCCGTTCCCCAGCGCGGTGACGCTGCGGGTGAACGGGGTCGTAGCGGGGACCGAAGAATTGCACGATGATGCCGCGGACCACCGCGGAATCCTCTCCTGGCATTCGCAGCTGCAGGACCGCAGGCTGCGGGAGGCGGGTTCCTACGGGCAACTGGTGAGGATCGCCCTGCCGCAGGAGGCGTTGCGGCGGGCGCAGCAGGCGGGTGAGTTGGTGCTGCGCCTGGAGGTGGACGAGGCCCTGCCGGGTGGGCTCGCCATCTACGGGCAACGCTTCGGCCGCTTCCCGCTCGACCCGACCCTGGTCTTCGTGGAACGCTGATTCCCTTTACCTCCTTCTTCCCGGCCGGGTGGGGCTCGACCTGGATCGACCCCACCCGGCCAGTTTACGTCGGAGGAGTGCAACCGTATCATTCCGCTGCCGATAATTCCCTTGCAGTCGTGATCTGCGGAACACCCAGGGTTTCCTTCTGCCCATGCTCCTCCAGCACGGCGGGGAGTCCGATTCCTCCGCCACCTTCTTCGAGCTCAACGAGGAGTTGAGCGCCGCGCGCCGGGCCCTGCTCCACTTCGCAGAGGCGGAGGGAGTGCTGGAGTCGGTGCTGACCGATCCCTCCTTCCCCGAAAATCGCTACTCCAGCATCGCAGGCGTGAGGGCGTTCGTTACCGTGAGCGAGCTGCTCCGCGTCGTGGCGCGCGCCCCGGAGCCGGAAGACGAGCGGCAGGACGAGGAGGCGACGGCCGTATACGCCTCCCTCCTCCAACTGGCGGAGGTCTTCGATATCCTCATCGACCAGCACTCGCTCGTGTACGGCGATGCCGTTGCCCTGGCCGAGGGAATGCAGGACGGCTGGCTGGCGATGGGGGGATGCCCGACGAGGGGTGCCTGCTTGGAGGATGCGGCGGGGGTGTGTGGGCGCATGCGAGAGAACCTGGCGCCGACCGGTACCCTGGTCGAACAACTCGAATCGCTACCCGCGGCCAGCCGTGAGCAGGCGGTCGCGCGGCTTCGCGAAGTGGAGGGAGAGCCGTGGATGCGCGAGGCGCGCTACCTCGCTCTCCGCGCGGTCGACGCCTGTGTCCCCGCCGACGCCCTGGACGGAAGGGTGGCGCGGGCGCTGGAGGGGCTGCGGCGTCCACCCGAGCACCTGACGAACGTCAACGACCGCGAGGCACTGAGCGTGGCGATGGGCGACGCGGTGCTGGCGAGCCTGGTGCGCGGGTGCTCGCGTGCCTTCGTCTCGGCCGCATTGGAGCGTCCCTTCGCGGCGCTCGCCCCGGTGCACTGATGTCTCAGCCCCCGGGTCACCTCTCCAGCGCGCTTCGCAGGGCGCGCTCCAGCTCCTCGGGAGCGAACGGCTTCGCCAGGAAGGCTTGCTGCTCCTTCTCGATCTCCCGCCGGAGGACCTGGTCGCTGTTGTAGCCCGAGGTGAAGAGCACGCAAAGACCCGGGAGAGCCGCCGACAGTCGCCGAGCCAGCTCTCGGCCGCTCATTCCCGGCAGTACCAGGTCCGTCACCAGAAGGTCGAAGCGCCGACCCTCCTCGAGGGCTTGCAGAGCCTCAGTCGGCGTCGAGGCGACGAATACCTCGTAGCCCAGCCGCCTCATCACCCGCTCGGCCAGCGTTCGCACGCCGCTGTCGTCCTCTACCAGGAGCACTCGTTCGGAGGGGGCGGCTATCGGCGGCGCCTCGCCTGCTACCACCACCGACCTGCTCGGCTTTCTGAGGCGGGGCAGGTAGATGCGGAAGACCGTTCCCTTCCCCGGCGTGCTCTCCACATCGATTCGGCCGCCCGAGCGCTTCACGATCCCGTAGACGACGGAGAGGCCGAGTCCGGTGCCCTTTCCGCCGGATTTGGTGGTGAAGAAGGGGTCGAAGATCTTCTCGCGCACCTCGGGCGTCATCCCCTCCCCCGTATCCTCCACCGAGAGGCACACATATTCGTCCGGGGGGAGGTCGCCTAGCCGCCGGGCGGCTTCAGCCCCCAGCCGGACGGGCGTGGTGCGGACCGACAGCTTGCCGCCCTGCGGCATGGCGTCCCGGGCATTGACGGCCAGATTGACCATCACCTGCTCGAGCTCACGACGGTCGGCGCGGACGTAGGTGGGTTCCGCGTGGAGGTCCAGCTCCAGCTCTATATCCTCCCCGATGAGCTGGGCGAGCATACGCTGTGTGTCCGCCATCACGCTCCCGAGTTCGACGATCTCCGGCTGACTCGCCTCCTTACTGCTGAAGGCCATCAGGCGCCCCGCAACCCCGGCGGCACGCCAGGCCGCCCGCGAGATCTCCTCGATGTCCGGGCGGAGAGGGTCGTGGGCCGGCAGCGTACGCAACGCGAGGTCGGCAAAGCCGGTGATCGTCGTCAGTGCGTTGTTGAACTCGTGCGCGACGCCGCCCGCCATGCGTCCCACGGCCTCCATCTTCTGCGCCCGGATGAGCTGCTCCTCCAGCGCCTTCCGGTCGGAGATATCCTGAATGACGGAGATGAGGTAGTCGGGTCGACCATCCTCCTTACGAACGACCGATCCGGTAACGCTCACCCAGATGACCCCGCCGGACTTGTGGACGTACCGCTTCTCAATCGTGTAGCTCTCGATCTCGCCGGCGAGTAGCCGCTGGGTCTGGGCTTCGTGCGCGTCGCGGTCGGCCGGGTAGGTGATGTCGCGGAAGGTGAGGCGTAGTAGCTCGTCTCTGGAGTACCCGACGATCTCGGCCAGCCGCCGGTTCACCCGCAGGAAGCGGCCCCCGAGCTCGATGTGTGAGATCCCCACGGCGGCCTGATCGAAAGTGGAGCGGAAGCGTCGCTCGCTCTCCGCAAGCGCTTCCTCGGCCACCTTTCGCGCGGTCACGTCGCGCACCAGCCATACCCCGCGATCATCCCCAATCGGCGAGACCGACCCCGCAAACCAGACCGTCCGCGGGCCGATCCGAAGTGGGTACTCGATGTCGACGCTGCAGCCCTCTCGCAGGGCGGTGGCGATCCAGCCCGCGAACCGGTCCGCTGTCTCAAGCGGAAAAACTTCGTGGATGGTTCGTCCGATGAGCTGGTCGCGAGCGAGGTAGTCCGCCGGGGCGGAGGTCTCCGCAATGCTGAGGAAGCGGCCCTCGGCATCGAACTCGACCATTACATAGTCGCTCGCCCGGACCAGCCTCTGCAGCGCCGCACTCGAAAGCTCCGCTTCCTCCCGCGCCCGCTCGGCGGTGGCGTAGCGAAGAGCGTGATCCAGGGCGGTGGCCGCTCGCGCCGCCAGCCCCAGCACGAGCTCGAAGTGACCCTGCTCGTAGGGCTCCTCACCTTGCGACCGGCCGATCAACATCGCTCCGATGACCCGGTCGCGGATGGAGAGCGGGGCAAAGATCAGCGAACGCGCGCCGGCGGCCCGAGCCAGTGGCAGGTATCCCGGCGGCAGCGCGGCCTCGTCCGCGAAATCGCTTCCCGGGGGGAGCAGGATCGGTTCGGGAGCGTCGATGATGTTCGCTTTGCCGGCTCGCGGCGGCGCGATCGGCGGGACGCGGCGGAGAGCGCGGTGCTTCTCCGGGTCGAGGTGCACGCTCTGCTCACGGCGAAGGCTGCCGTCCGGCTGCAGAAGATCGATCACCACGAAATCCGCCAGACCGGGCACGATCAGCTGGGCGACGGAAGTGAGCGTCTCTCTGAGATCCAGCGAGGAGGCGAGCAGGTCGCCCGCACTGAGCAGGAAGGCGAGCGTCTCCTCCCGGTGGTCGAGCCCGGGGAGCACCGCGGCGGGTCTGTCACTCATGTCTGAGCGATCGTGGAGGAACTTGATCTGTCTCTATCCGCGCTTACGCAAAATGAACACCGTTTAAGACTCTTTCGACATTGTGGCAACCCGCGCCTAGCGAACATGCGGCAACCCCACGGAGGCTTGCAGGCAGTCTCTGCATCCCCACCTGATCCCGTGCGCTGGCGCGCAAGGCCCCTTTTCACCCGGTCCTTCGCGCTCGATTGCGTGACGAAAAGCATCTCTACCCGGGAAGCGGAAACGCTAACCGGGTGTGATCCGTAGTCCCAGAAGATGGCGAGGTGAGCAACGCCGGCGTGCCGCACGGTATCGAATCGGGGTAGATGGGTTCAACCGTCGGGCGCGCCAGGCAATCGAACCCTCCCACCACCGACGACCCCATGCAGGCCGCATCCTCGAGGCCCATCGCGGGGCTCCTGCTATTTGCATTCACCGCCTGCGGCCACGCTACCGCGGACGGCGGGTGGCGCGACGAAGCGGGAGCTCAGGTCCAACACTCCGAGCAAGCTCGGACCGCAAGTGTCGGGATGTGGGGAAACGACGACGGCTGGAGCGTCATCGATGCGGTTCACCTCGGCTCGGCCGCGCCCGCAAGCCCAGAGCCGAGTCCTGCCGTCGTCGGGGGCGAGTGCAACCAGCGCAAGCCACCAAGAGTCACGGCAGGGCCTCTGAGCGCCGGCGGAACGGGCTGAGCGGGATCCAACCTTTTCCCGTGGCTTGACAGCCACCGTCTCCCGCCGCAATTTGGAGGTTACTGCAAATTTTTGTGCATACCCCCCCAAAAAACAATCCGATGAATCAGACGGTGCGCTCTCCCTTCGTACCCTCCCCTGCGCGTATCGCCGGGCTTCTCGTAGTTCTCGGGCTTTTCGTCGGCGCGGCCCCGCTCACCGCTCAGAGCGGAAAGAAGGTGAACCTCACGCTGGAGTCGGCGGTGCGGATGACGATCGACGACAGCTACCGCGTGCGGCGGCTGCGACTGGACGTGGAGCGCACGCGGAGCCTGCTCCAGGCGCAGCGCGCCGGCTTGAAGTCGCGGGTGTTCATGAACTTCCAGACGCCCGAATTCGAGCGCATCTCGGAGAGTAAGTGGAACTCGACCCTCGGGCGCAACGAGATCGTGCGTGAGCACTCACAGCGCTGGCAGTTCGATTTCTCCATCGAGCAGCCGGTCATCCTGTTCGGTTATCCGACCAACGGCTATCTGTCGCTCAACAACCGGGTCTACCGCTACACCCAGTTTGCGGAGGACGAGGACCAGGACGACGTCCGCTATTACAACCGGTACTTCGTGCAGTACCGACAGCCGTTCTTTCAACCGAACTACCTCAAGAACAACCTGGAGGAGGCGGAGCTGGACCTGGAGAGCTCCGAGCTGGCCTTCCAGGCGGACGCCGTCAGCATCATCCAAGACGTCGCCGACGCCTATTATGATCTCTTTCGCGTCGGCTATCAGCGCCTGATTCTGGCAGACCTCGTCGAGAATCTCGAGAACGCGGCTGCCATGGCGCGGGAACGGGTGGCTCTCGATTCGTCACTGGTGATCGAGGCCAATCAGGTGCAGGTTGCGCTGGCGAATGCCCGGGCCGAGCTCGAGCAGACGCAGAGCAACTACCGGCTGGAGTCCTCGCAGATGAAGCAGCGGCTTCGCCTGCCAGAAGAAGACTCGCTGGTGATCGATCTCGACCTCTCGGTGGTCCCGCTCGAGGTGGATCTGCAGGAGGCGATCAGCTACGGATTGAACCTGCGTCCCCAGCTGCGCAGGCTCGGCATCGACGAGCGACGCAACGAGATCTGGGCGCAGGAGGCCCGCGGCAACAACGGCTTCCGCCTCAACCTCGAGGTGACCTACGGTCGCGAGATGCAGGATCCCGTGCTGCGGGACCTCATGGACGACCCCAGCAACAGCTACACGGTCGGTGTCTCCGGATACGTGCCGATCTGGGACTGGGGTGCGCGTAGTGCCCGCGTCCAGGCTCAGCGGCTCAGCCTGGAACGTGTGAGGCTGTCGATCGAGGAAACGGAGGAGGCCATCCGTCGCGAGATCGGCAACGTCGTGCGCAACCTGGAGGAATACCAGCAGCGAGCGATCAACATGCAGGAGAACCTGGAGCTGGCTCGCCAGGTCTCGGCCATGAGCATGGCGCAGTACTCCGCCGGCCGCGGGACGATGCTAGACCTGGTCCAGGCCTTCGAGCGGCAGGCTGACACCGCCGAGAACTTCCTCGACGCTTTTCTTGGCTACCGGGAAGCGATCCTGGACCTGCAGGCGATCACCTACTATGACTTCGAGCACGACATGCCCGTGCTCGAACGTTTCCAGCTACAGGACAGCTCCACTTGAGCACGCCCCCTTCATCCGAATCGATGAGCGATCCGGTCCATCTCCACCTGAGCCGCCGCGAGAGCCAGATCATGGACGTGATCTACCAGCTCGGTGAGGCGAGCGTGGCGGAGGTGGTGGAGCGCATCCCCGATCAGCCGGGCTACAATACCGTCCGGAACACCATGGCGATCCTCGAGCGGAAGGGTCACTTGCGGCACCGGCGCGAAGGGCAGCGCTACCTGTACGCTCCGCGGGACCCGGTGGAGAACGCCAAGACCTCCGCCCTGCGTCACCTGCTGCACACCTTCTTTGACGGCTCCCTGCCGAAGGCCGTGGTCGCGCTGCTCAGCGCCTCCGATCAGAGGCTTACCGACAAGGAGCTGGACGAGATCGCCGAGTACATCGAGCGCGTTCGGCGGGGAGAGAAGTAGGATGGAGTGGGCGGGTACCCTGTTGACGGGCGCAGCGATCTACCTGCTCGTCGTGATGCTGAAGGCGACGGCCATCCTGGCAGTCGCCTGGCTGCTTGCAGCCTCCGCCCCGAAGAGCTCGGCGGCTGTCCGCCACGGCATCTGGGCGACGGCGCTGGTTCTCGTCGGCCTGCTCCCGCTCGCGACTTCCTCACTTCCGCCGCTGGCCGTCCATCTTCCCGCGTTCGTGCGCGAGGGAGCCCAGGGGTCGACGCCTCAACCGGCATCGGTTGCAACTTCTGGCGCGACTGCCACGGCGGACGTTGCTGTCTCCACCAGTGAGTCGGGGTCGAGCGTTCTTCCGAGCTCTGACGGCGCCGCGGCCTCCGACCCATCCCCGCTCAATCGCTGGCCTCTCCTGCTGCTCGTGCTCTGGGTGGCAGGGACGGCCGCACGTGCGGCCTGGCTTGGCGTTCAGCTCCGGCGCGTCCGGCGGATGGTGGCCGAGGCCTCTCCGGTCACGCAGCTCTCGCCTCCAGCCAGGGCCGCCCGCCGAGCGGCGGCGACTCTCGGCGTGGGCGGGAGCTTCTCCTTGCGGGAAAGCGCTCGCGTTCCGACACCGGTCACCTGCGGCCTTTTCCGCCCGGTGATCCTCATCCCTGAACGGTCACGCACCTGGCCCGAAGAGCGCCTGCGTGTGGTGCTGCTCCACGAGCTCGCTCACGTCAGGCGCCGCGACTATCTCTCTTCCCTGCTCGCCGAGCTGGTGTGCACGGTCTACTGGCCGATTCCGCTCGTCTGGGCCGCCCGGGCTGCCATGCACGTCGAGCAGGAGCAGGCGAGTGACGACCTCGTGCTCGCCGCCGGTACGCCCCCGCTGGAGTATGCCGATCAGCTCCTCGCCGTCGCGAGGTCGTTGCGGCCTAGGGATGCCGCCCTCGCCGGTGTGCTCGAGATGGCGCGACCGGCCGGGCTCAGGTACCGGGTGAAGACGATCCTGGACACACGAACCCGTCGGGTGCCCCTGGTCTCCCTGCAGGGCCTTGCGACCCTCTCCGCTCTGTTGCTCTGCGCCGCTCCGCTGGCCGCCCTGCGACCCGCGGAGGACGGTGGTGTGAGCCTGGAGCCGGCCACCGCGCTGGAGACGGACGCCGTCGCTGCCGAGACTCCCACACAGGAGCTCTCGGTTTCCGCTCCGGCTGAGCCGGTCTACTTGTGGATCGAGGCGGAGCATGGAGTTCTGCTCGGAGGTCTCGCGACGGCAGAGGATCTCGAGGCATCCGCGGGACAGTTCGTCGAGCAGGCGCGGGAGCGCGGTGGCGGGGAGGTGCGTCTCTCGCTTCACCTGCCGCGTGCGGGCGACTACCGGCTGTGGATCCGGACCGCGTTGGCGGAAGAGGACTCGCCGCCTCGGCTGTCGCTCGACGGAGCGACGCGGCTCGCGCTGGACGGCGCCGAAGTCATCGACGCGTCTGGCTGGCGGTGGTCGCGGGCGGAGATGGCGGAAGATGGGCCCGTGCGGTTGGGAGCGGGCGTGCACACGCTCTCGATCCAGAGCGAGGCTCCCGGAGGTCGGATCGACCGCGTCCTTGTCACCACCGACGCGAGTTACCTCCCCTCCGGCACCGGAGCGGCGCCGCGCGATTTCGCCCCGATCTATCGCTGGGTAGAGATGGTTCCGGGTCCCCTGTCGGAGCCTCTCGAGCTGGAAGTGGAGGTCCCCGCCGCCGGGCAGTACGTCGTGTGGGGTCGAGTGAGGGGTGCGAGCGTCGATGCCAACTCGTTCTTCCTCTCCGTCGACGACGGCCCGGAGGTGATCTGGGACGCACCCCGACAGGTTCTCGACGAGGAGGAGGGGCGCTGGGTCTGGGATCCGGCCAGCGCACGGGACATGAACGGGCGCGAGGTGGACCCGCTCCTCTTCGACCTCGACGCGGGCAAGCATTCGATCCGCCTGACACCCAGGGAGCCGTCTACCGGGATCGGCGGATTGTTGGTCACCAACGACCTGGCGTTCCGTCCACAGGGTCGACCGCCGGGATCTCCGCCGGTCGACATCTGGCTGGAGCCCGAGAGTGCGAGCCCCGGAGACGCGCTGCGTGTTCAAGCCGCGGACGGAAGGCGCGAAGGATACCTGGAGGCGGTGCGCGATGGCCCCGACCGTAGCGAGCCGGACGGGCAGGTGCCCGCCACGCTCGTCTTCACGCTCCCCAGTCCGGGCATCTACACCCTCTGGGCTCGCACCGTGGCGCGATCGCAAAGCGAGGACTCCTTCTGGATCCGGGTGAACGGCGGCCGATGGATGCGCTGGAACGGCATTCCTACCAGTTCCGAGTGGCGCTGGTCGGCCGTGCACGATGGCGACGAGGGAGAGGCTCCAATCCAGCTCGCCCTGCCGGCTGGGGAGAACCGGATCGAGATCGCGCGGAGGGAAGGGGGCGCCCGGATCGAGCGCCTGCTGGTCACTAACGACGAGCACGCGAGCCCGGTCGCCCGACTGGCCGAGTGAGCCCGCCGACGGAACGTCGTCCGGCCGCCCCGGTACAACGCCGTTACCGAACAACGTGAAGCAGGACCCTCTCTCCGGGCTCAGTCCTCCCGGAGCAGGGGGCGTGTTTTCTCCTTTTTTTGCTGAGTGCCCGTAGTTGTGAAGCACCTGATTTCCCGCTCCAGAGAGCTGATTGCCACACCCCGTAGGCGCGTGGCGATTCTGCTGGGCATCCTTGTCTCCGCAGCGGTTCTGCTGGCGGGCCTACGGATCGTGGCGCAGAGCCCCCCGGAGGCACCGTACTCCGCTGTGGCGTCGGCGCTGACCGCCGGCACCGTCGAAGAGGTGGTGGTGGGCGAAAGCGGATCGCGGCTCAGGGTCACTCTCTCCGAGCCCCTCGTGGTGGGCGAGCGAGAGGCAAGCGTGATCGACGTGCTGGTACCGGGTCGCGCGGTGACGCTGGAGGACATGGAGCGGTGGGCGGCTGCGGGTGCCCAGGTGCTGGTGCGTGGCGAATCGGTCGGAAGTCGGGTGGGGCGAGGCGTGGGGCTGGCGCTGATCATCGGTCTGGGTGTGTTTCTGCTGTTGAGAGTGCAGCGGGGGGCGTTGGCTTCGCGCCGCTTCCGGACCGCGCCTGAGGATCGGAGACTTACGCTGGCGCAGGTGGGAGGAGCGCGCGAGGCGCGAGCCGACCTGGCTGACGTCATTGCGTACCTCTCCGATCCGGCTCGCTTCCAGGCCATGGGTGCGCGCTGCCCGAAGGGTGTGCTCCTCGTCGGCCCGCCCGGCACGGGGAAGACCCTGCTGGCGCGCGCGGTGGCGGGGGAGTCGGGTCGGCCAGTGATCATCGCCTCCGGCTCGGAGTTCACCGAGATGTACGTCGGGGTGGGAGCGCGCCGGGTGCGTGATCTCATCAAGCAGGCGCGGGCCAAGGCGCCGTGCATCGTCTTCATCGACGAGTTCGATTCGCTGGGTGGCCGCCGCGGCCGTCCGAATCGAAGCGGGGAGGAGGAGAACACGCTGAACCAGCTCCTCGTGGAGATGGATGGCCTGAGCGGGAACGAGGGGATCGTCTGGATGGCGGCGACCAACCGCGAGGACATGCTCGATCCCGCCGTGCGGCGGCCGGGCCGCTTCGACCGGGTGGTCGAGGTGGGGCTACCGGTTGCGTCGGACCGACTGGAGATCCTGCGGATCCATGCCGCCCGTCGCCCGATGGCGAAAGACGTGGATCTCGAGCGGCTGGCTGCCCTCACCGTGGGGTATTCCGGGGCGGATCTGGAGAATCTCCTGAACGAAGCGGCCATCATCGCCGTGCAGAGGGGGAACACGGAGATCACCGCCGAGGATGTGGAGCAGGCGCGTGACAAGATCGCGCTCGGGCGGATCCGGGCGGGCGTGGAGGTGAGCGACGAGGAGCGCCGGCTGGTTGCGCTGCACGAGGCGGGGCACGTGGTCACTGGTGTGATCGCCTGCCCGCAGGACCGGCTGCACAAGGTGACGATCGAGGCACGGGGCCGCTCGCTTGGCGCGGCGCACTTCGCTCCGGACACCGACCGCCACCTCTACTCCCGCAGCTACCTGGAGGGTATCCTGGTGAAGGCGCTGGGTGGCCGTGCGGCGGAGAAGGTTTTCTTGGGAGAGGATGCCGTGACCTCCGGGGCCGGCGCCGACCTGGTGCACGCTACCCGGGTCGCGCGACAGATGGTCGCCGAGTTCGGGATGAGCGAAGAGGTGGGCCTGCTCAGTGCGTCGCCTGCGGCCTTCGATGGCGCCCCGAGCGGCGACCTCCAGGCCCGCATCGATGCGGCGGTCCGTTCGCTGCTGAGCCGGCAGATGGACCGAGCGGAAGCGATCGTGCGTGAGCACCGCCAGGCAGTGGACGCCCTGGCCCGGGCGCTGGTGCGTCGTCTCGTGCTGGAGGCGTGGGAGGCTTATTCGATCCTGGCCCTGCACGGGGTAGAGATTCCGGGCACGGTCCTGAAAGCGGCCTCCAAGGAGGGTCGGGCGGCGGCCTGAGTCCCCCTTCAGCCTGTCCCATCTTGCGGAAGAAGGAACGGGCATCGTGGCGACGGCGGAGCTGACGCAGCGCGCGCTACTGGAGGATTGTGCGCGCGAGCTGGAAAAGATCAGCGAGGAGGCGCGCCGTTTGGCCGGGTCGCTGAGCGAGGAGCAGCTGCGCTGGGTTCCGCCCGACGGTGGGTGGAGCGTGGCCCAGATCTTCGATCATCTGGCCAGGGCCAACGGCTCGTACCTGCCGGGGATCCGCGCAGCGATCGCCCGCCAACGCGGCGATAACACCGCCCGCTCCGGCGCGCCGTGGAAGCCTACCCTATTCGGGCGGATGCTGGTCCGCTCGCTCGATCCATCCTCCACCCGGGCACTTCCGGCGCCGCGCATCTGGCGCCCCTCCACCGAGGCCTCTCCGCGCGCCCTGGAGGCCTTCCTCGAGAGCCAGACCGCCATTGCCGAGCTGGTACGCGACGCCGAGGCTATCGACCTCAATCGTGCTCGCCTTTCCTCCCCGGCCAGCCGGTTCATCCGCCTCAACGTCGGTGACGCTTTCCGCGTCTTTGTCGTGCACGACTGGCGACACCTGGGACAGGTCCGGCGCGTGATGACGCGCGCGGGGTTTCCGGCTACTGGCTAGTGCGGCTCAGTCGGGCAGCTCAATAGTAGAGTCCATATCCCACCGAGATATTCGGCCCCGGCCGGGGGCGAACCCACCAGCCGCATCAAGGTGGCTTACCGGTGCACCTCGTCCTTGCAATCGTCTTCGAACCCGCTATTCAGCGCACGAAACGAAAATTTAGACGATACGGAATCTTTCGCGGCTACATTGTTCGACGGCGCCGTGAACGGCAGGGCTTGTGTGCTCGAGATAGGAGGGGGTAGGGGACGGAGGCACGCCTGGCGGGGGTGTTGAGGCGAGCACGGATCCTGCGCGGAAGGTCTTACCCCATGCTCGACATTCACCGGAGAGATCTCACCACCGATGGACTTGACCCGTACCGCGCAGATGCACAATCTCAGAGACTTTCGCCCCGACGTCCGACTCGCGATCGAGCAACTCCACCGAGCCGGTTTCGATGGCGAGGCTTACGTGCTCGCGTCGGCGCTGGAGGGGGCCTACAGCTCCGCGCTGGAGATGGTGCAGGCGATCGCGGGTGCCGTCCGACGAGTGGAGCGGACTCTGGGGGCCGACGCCCCGCGAGAGGTCCGTGCTTCCTTCCGGCGAGCGCTGGAGGAGGTGGCGCGGGTCGTTGTCGTCCTGGGTGCGAGCCAGCGCGACCCTGGTGACGCGGGGACGCTTGCCCCTCCCGACGCATCGCCGTGCTCATCCAGCTGATTCTGGTCGACAACGATTCGGGTCGGACGGCAGCCCGCATGGGGCGCGGCCCTGAACAGATCCTGGGGGGTGGCGCGGCCGAGCGACTTCGCTCGGTCGGGCACCAGGTGGAGACGATCCGCGTCGAGTCGCGCGATGCGTTTCCGCTCGAGATCGCCACCGGATTCGAGCTGGCGCGGAGCCTGGCCCGACAGGTCCGGATGGCGACGCGCCAGCGAAGGTTCCCGATCGTGCTGGCCGGCAACTGCCTGGCGTCGCTCGGGGTTGTCGCGGGATATCCTCCCGGGCGCACCGGGCTGGTCTGGCTGGACGCGCACGCGGACCTGCAAACCCCTGAAACGACCGCGAGCGGCTTTCTGGACGGGATGGCGCTCGCCACGATCCTGGGCCTTTGCTGGACGCGCCTCGCGACCTCCCTTCAGGGATTTCGGCCAGTGTCCGCCCCGGACGTGCTCCTGCTCGGTGCTCGCGACCTCGAGGAGGCGGAACTGCGCAGAATCGAGGATCTGGGGATCTACTGGCGGGATGCGCGCGGCTTGCGCGGCGACTATGCCGGCGTCAGGGCGGCCCTGGAGGAGCTCGGCAGCAGGGTCGATCACGTGCACCTGCACGTCGACCTGGACGTGCTCGATCCGGAGGCCGTCGCTCCGGCGAACGCCTTCGCCGCGCCTGACGGTCTGCGGCTGGAGGAAGTGATCGGCTTGGTCGGGGACGTCCACGCCCTCGGGCTGGGTTCTGTGACCCTGTCGTCCTACGATCCCGCCGCCGATCCTGAGGGTCGCATCGTGGACGCAGCGATTTCGATTCTGGAAGCCATCTGCCGGTGAACGCTCGCCGGCTCTTCGCACCGCTAACCACAAAGCGAACGGTCCATGGCCATGCCCTTCGCGCTGACCCCTCCCGAAGCGGGCGAGTTCGCGCCATCCTTCGGCCGCTACATCGACATGGTTCGCGGCTCCGACCTGCGCGAGGTCCTGGCCTCGCAGCCCGACGCCCTGCGAGCGACGGGGGCCGGCCTGTCGGAAGGCGAAGCCCTCCGTCGCTACGCGGAGGGGAAGTGGAGCGTGAAAGAAGTAGTCGGTCACCTCAACGACACCGAGCGCGTCTTCTCCTACCGCGCCTTGCGCATCGCCCGGGGCGACGCCACTCCGCTGCCCGCCTTCGATGAGAACGCCTACGTGGAAATGGCCGGGTTCGACCGCCGCCCGCTGGGTGACCTCATCGACGAGTTTGAGACGGTACGCCGGCAGACGCTGTCGCTCCTCGCCGGGCTCGACGAGGAGGGCTGGCGCCGCATCGGGGTCGCGAGCGGAAAGCCCATCAGCACCCGCGCGCTCTTCTACATCACCGCCGGGCACGCTCGCCATCACCTGCGCCTGCTCGAAAGCCGCTACGGGCTGCGAATTCCCGACAGCGAACGCGGAGTCACGGCGGATCCGCCCTACGAGACGGCCGGATAACGTAACCCGGATCAGGCCGGATGGCGTAGCGCAGTGCCGCGGCGGGAGTGGGAGTGCACCTCAGCCTTTGAGCACCCCCAGGGGCTTCAGGCGCGCGACTTTGCGGGCAATTCCGGCGCGGTGCACCACCTCTACCACCTCGGCTACGTCCTTGTAGGCCTCCGGTATCTCCTCGGCCACCGTGGCGAAGGAGGCGGCGCGCACTTCGACGCCGCGTTGGCGGAACTCGTCGCGCAGGTTGCGACCCCTCACGGCTTTCTTCGCCTGGTTACGGCTCATGCGGCGGCCGGCCCCGTGGCAGGTGGAGCCGAAGGTCTCTCGATAGCCCGTCTCGGTTCCCACCAGCACAAAGGAGTAGCGCGCCATATCGCCGGGGATCAGGACCGGCTGCCCCAGCTTGCGGTACGCCTCCGGGACCTCGAGGTGGCCCGGCGGGAAAGCCCGGGTGGCCCCCTTACGGTGCACGCAGAGGCGGCGAGCCTGCCCGTCTACCTCGTGCGTCTCCCACTTGGCGATGTTGTGCGCCACGTCGTAGACCAGCGAGATCCCCAGCTCCTCCCACGGTCGCTCGAAGACGCGCGCGAAGGCCTCGCGGACGCGGTACGCCATCATCTGGCGGTTGCCGAAGGCGAAATTGGCGGCGGCGTTCATCGCCCCCAGGTAGCGCTGCGCCTCCGGGGAGTCCAGCGGCGCGCAGGCGAGCTGCCGGTCGGGAAGCTCGATCCCGTAGCGTACCGCCGCCTGCATCATCGTGTGGAGGAAGTCGTCGCAGACCTGGTAGCCGAGTCCTCGGGAGCCGGAATGGATCAGAACCGTGACTGTGCCGGGCTGCAGGCGGAGGCGCTCGGCGGCCGCCGCATCGTAGACCTCGTCCACGCACCCCACCTCGATGAAGTGGTTGCCCGATCCCACTGTCCCGAGTTGGTCGCGCCCCCGTTCCAGCGCGCGGGGGCTCACCTGCTCGGGATCGGCGCCAGGAAGCGCACCGCCCCCTTCGATGTGGGCCAGGTCGTCCGTTGTGCCGAAGCCCCGCCTGACGGCCCAGCCGGCCCCCTCCACCAGTACCGCCCGCACCTCCGCGTCGCTCAGCTCGAATCCGCGGTAGTGGCTGCCCACGCCGGCCGGAACGTCGCGCATGATCTGGTTCATGAGCGCCTCTAGCCGGGGTCGCACCTCCTGCTCCGTGAGATCCGAGCGCAGCAAACGCACGCCGCAGTTGATGTCGTAGCCGACGCCGCCCGGGCTCACCACACCGCCCTGCTCCGGGTCGAAAGCCGCCACCCCGCCGATGGCGAAGCCGTACCCCCAGTGGATGTCCGGCATGGCGAGCGAGCGCCCCACGATGCCCGGCAGGCAGGCGACGTTGGCGACCTGCTGCACCGCCGGGTCGCGGCGGATGTCTTCGATGAGCACCCGATCGGCGTAGATCAACCCCTCCACCCGCATCTTCCCCTGCCGGGGGATCACCCACCGATACTCGTCGAGCTGCCGCAGGTCAGGCACCTCCGTGCCACGGGTGTGGACTTCCGCCGTCGGATCGCGAACCACGCTCATGCTTACCTCCCTCTGCTCAGCCTACCCGCCCCTGTCTTCCTCCGCTCGGAGTCGCGGTGGCACGATCAGCACCGAGCACTCCGCACGGCGCACCAGCCGGGTGGAGACGCTGCCGATCAGCAGGCGCCCGAGGAATCCGCGGCCATGCCGGCCGGCGGTGATGAGCTCCACCTCGAGTCGCTGGGCCAAGCGCAGCAACTCGGGGGCCGGCTCTCCCTGCAGGGCGTGCGTCCAGATGGTTGCCCTGCCCGTGGCCGCGAGCTCCCGCCGACGCTCCTCCAGACTCGCCCGTACACTCTCCAGGGTGCGGTCCAGCCAGTCGCCCGTCATCAGCCCGGCATCCGTGGGAGGCATCCGCAGGACGTGCGCGAGGTGCAGCTCCCCGCCGGGCTCCAGCAGGTCGAGCGCCCAGATTCCTGCCTCACGGCTGAGCTCGCTGAAGTCCTCCGCAACCAGCGCCCGCTTCGGAAGGTTCCGTGCCTCGGGGTGCGCGGCGAGTACCGGGGCATGAGCGAGCTGCATCACCCGCAGCGCCGTCTCTCCGCCGGACCAGCGCTCGGCGCGACCATGTTGGCCCAACCCCAGCAGGATCAGTGCGGCGCCGTGCTCGCGCGCCGTGTCCGCGATCACCTCGGCGGGGGAGCCTACCTCCACCTTCACCCTCCAGCTCCGCGCCTTGCTCCCTAGTTCGGCAAGTTGAGCCTCCACGGCCTCCCGGAGCCGCTGCATGCCGAGCCGCTCGAGCTCGAGCTGGATTTCGGCCATCCTCTCTGGAGCCGCAACGTCGTAGAGCAGTAGCGGTTCCTGCACCGCGAGCACGAGCGGAGACCGCATGCCTCTTCTAACCAAGCCGAGCGCCAGGTGCAGCGCTCCCCTCGCCTCGTCGGTGCCGTCCGTCGCCACCAGCAGATGTCTGTCCATGGCCGTCCTCCCGAGTGCACGCCACTACCGACCGATTCTGCTTCAACTTGCACATCGCTTGCGGTAGAGCCATCGGGGAGATCCGGACTCCCCTGTCGGGGAGAGCCGCCTGAACTCCGCGGCTCGTCGGGCGCCACTCTACCCCGATTTCCATCTGCAACACCCGGGCTGAGAGGAGGCCTGTAAGCGATCGAAGATCTCCCCACATGAAGTGCCGGCCCTCCCCGACTGAAGTCGTTCTGTGCACACGGCAACTTGGGCTGTCGGGGGCAATGGCGCCCCCGGTATAGAGCACCTTTTCCAGGAGGTCAAAATGGCACTGGTGAAACGCAACGATTTCCCGCTACGTGGGCCTTTTCAGGAGTTGGCGGACCTGCGGCGGCGCATGTTCCAACTCTTCGAGGAGCCTTTTGCGCTACCGACGTTCCGCGAGCAGGTGGGCTGGATGCCCGACGTGGACATCGTTGAGACCGACGGGGAAATCGTGGTCAAGGCGGAGCTGCCGGGCATGAACAAGGAGGACGTGGATGTCGAGATCGACGGAAATGTCCTCACCCTCAAAGGGGAGAAACGGGAAGAGAAGGAGGAGAAGGAGAAAGAGCGGTACCTCTACGAGTGCAACTACGGCGCTTTCCAGCGCTCCTTCACGCTGCCTACGGAGGTGAACGCCGACGCCGTGAAAGCCGAGTTCAAGAACGGAGTGTTGAAGATCACGCTCCCCAAGACCGGCGAGCCGCGCGGTAAGAAGATCAACATCGCCGGCTGATCTCGGCGCCGGCGATTCGATCCGTACCCGGTCGTTGCCGGGACGAAAGCGATCGCTGAGGCGATCGCGCGCCGTCACGAGGAGCTCCGGGCCATCACCCGGCGAGAGGGGATCCTCTGGCGGACACTCGAGCCCCGGCGTCCTGCCGGCTGATCCGGCGGACGGGGGCGGTTGGACGGAAACCCGGGCGTTTCACCGTTGAGCGGGTGGAGCGCCCTTTGCTCGTCCGCCCTTTGCAGGGCGAGGGTAGTAGAAGTTTGACGGCCCTGAATCGATACTGGCCGGCGCGGATTTCGCTTGATAAGGTTTGCTGCGAAGCGTAGGAAAGTGTGCGCGGTACCCACGATCAGGAGGTTGTCATGAGGACGGATTCCGGGACCTGCTCCCGGGAGCCGGAGGACCCGGTCCTTGACCGGATTGAGCCAGTGCCTGTGCCGCTCCGGCAGCAGGACGTCGAGCCTGTAGATCTTCCGCAGTCCTTCTGGAGCTCGCTCCCCAACGGGCTCACTCGCTTTCGCCTGGCAAGCGTTCCTTTCCTCTGGGTCCTCGCGCTGCTGCGCGAGACCACCTGGCTGGGCGTCGGCGTGGCGGTGGCCGCGCTCACCGACGTGTTGGATGGGCCGCTAGCACGACGCCTTCGTCGGACCACCGCTGGCGGTAGCAGGCTCGATTCCATCGCCGACCACACCCTCACCGCCTCGCTGGTCCTGTGGCTCGTCTGGCTTCGTCCCGAGTTCTTCGTGCAGCAATACCCTCTGCTGGCCGCCTGGGCCGCGGTCGGGCTGACTGCACTCCTGGTGGGGTGGGTGCGGTTCCGGAGGATCGGGGACCTGCACCTCTACTCAGCCAAGGTCGCCGGAACCGTCGGCTATCTCTTCGCCATCTGGCTGTTGTTGTTCGGCACCTACAGCGTGAGGATCTTCTACCTCGTCATCGGGATCTGCATCCTAGCCTCGGCCGAAACCCTCCTCGTGGTGTCGACCCGCTCGAGAGTGAGCGAGCACCTCGGGTCGATCTTCCTGCGGTCTCCGCGTACTCCCGCGGATGGGACGGCAAGCCCATCGCGCCATTGACGGGAACATGCGCGACTCCCTCTCCGATCGGATGTCGGTGAACACCGCTCTCTTCACCGACCTGTACGAGCTCACCATGCTCCAGGCCTACTGGCGGGAGCAGATGATCGCGGAGGCCGTCTTCAGCCTGTCGGTGCGTCGGCTTCCGGAGGGGCGCAACTTCCTGCTCGCCTGCGGCCTGGACGACGTCCTGACGTACCTCGAATCGCTGCGCTTTACCGAAGAGGAGCTGGGCCACCTGCGCAGCCTCGGTCTCTTCGAAGAGGGTTTTCTGGAATGGCTGCGCGGCTTTCGCTTCACGGGCGATGTGTTCGCGGTGCCGGAGGGAACGCCGGTCTTCGCGGAGGAGCCCCTGCTAGAGGTGGTGGCCCCCATTGCGGAGGCGCAGCTGGTCGAGGCGTTCGTCATGAACCAGGTCCACCTGCAGACCGTGCTCGCTTCCAAGGCGGCGCGCGTGGTCCACGCCGCCGCCGGTCGCAGGGTGGTGGATTTCGGCATGCGGCGGATGCACGGCACGGACGCCGCGTTGAAGGCCGCGCGGGCCTTCCACGTGGCGGGGGTGGACGCAACGAGCAACGTGCTGGCGGGCGCGGTCTATGGCATTCCAGTCGCCGGCACGATGGCGCACAGCTTCGTGCAGGCCTATGAGCAGGAAATCGAAGCTTTCCGGACCTTTGCCAGGCTCTATCCCGAAACCACGCTGCTCGTAGACACCTATGACACTCTGGAGGGCGTGCGCCGGGTGGTGGAGCTCGCGCGCGAGCTAGGCGACGATTTCCGCGTGCGCGGGGTCCGACTGGACTCCGGCGACCTGGGGGACCTGGCCCGCGGAGCGCGAAAGATCCTGGACGATGCCGGCCTGACGCAGGTGGAGATCTTCGCCAGCGGTGGCCTTGACGAATTCGAGATTGCGGAGCTGGTGCGGCAGGGCGCGCCCATCGACGGCTTCGGCGTGGGGACGCGCATGGGGGTAGCCAGCGATGCCCCGGCGCTGGACATCGCCTACAAGCTCTCCTCCTACGCCGGGAAGAGTCGGCTCAAGTTCTCACCCGGCAAGCGGATCCTACCGGGGCAGAAGCAGGTCTTCCGCATGGAGGACGACGGGCGGGCGGTTCGGGATGTGATCGCCCGGTGGGGAGAGGATCTCTCTGGCCGCCCGCTGCTGCGCCAGGTGATGCGCGGTGGGAATCGTCTGCCAGATCTGGGGGGTCTGGACGAGGCGCGGGCACGCGCCCGGGAGGAGATCACCCGACTGCCGGACACGGTGCGCGGACTGGATCCGGCCTCTCCGCCTTACCCTGTGGAGCTGAGTCCCCGGCTTCAGGCCCACCTGGAGGAGATCACCCGGGCGTCGGGAGGGTAGTGCCCGATTGGCGACGAGAGGTTGGCGTTGGCGAAGCGGCGTTCCACGGAGATGGATCGGCGGGCGCCACCCGGCTAGACGTCGAAGACCACCCGCGCCCGCCACTCTCCCTCGGAGGACGTCACCTCGAGGTCGTGGTAGGTGACGCCCTTGATCTCACGGACCCCAGGCCCTGCGTCGCGGCAGCGGATCCGTCCTTCCAGCCGTTGCGGAGAGAGGTGGTCGAATTCCACACCGCTGTAGGCGCACCCGCCGACCTGATACAGGTACAACAACTCCCGCAGCCACTGGACTAGCAGCGTGTCCGCATCGACGGCCTCCAGCGAGATCGGCCGCGCTTCCGAGTCTTCCGAGCTCGACCCCGCTGGCGGCGAGGTGTCCTCCATCAGCGCCAGCATGCCGGCCGCGGCACGGCGGAAGAGCTCCTCCAGCGAGGGTGCGCGCACCAGGAGGCCGAGGTCGGCGGTGTGTTCCATCGCCTCGACCCCGACGGGAAGATCCGGGGCATGCTCGGGCGGCTGAGATTCCATGCTCCTCTCCTGGCTCACCCCCGCTGATACGTGCCCACCAGCGTTGCCTGGGCGAGCACGTGTCCCTCCATCGCCCGTTCGATCGCCTGTTTGGTGGGCGTGCCCAGGTCGCCGAGGACCGTGTCCAGGGCGTACAGCTTGTGGAAGTAGCGATGTCGGCCGATGGGTGGACACGGGCCGCGATACCCGACCCTCTTCCAGTCGTTGAGACCCTCGCGTGCGCCGGCAGGGACGCTGTCCTCGGGCAGCTCATGCGTATCGGCCGGCACGTCGTAGAGCACCCAGTGCACCCAGGTCGTCTTGGGCGCGGCCGGATCGGGCGCATCCGGATCGTCGACGATGAGGACGAAGCTGCGCGTCCCTTCCGGGGCGCCGCTCCAGGCCAGCGGCGGCGAAATGTCCACGCCGTCACAGGTGTACTGCGACGGAATCGGCCCGTTCGGTGTGAAGGCGGACGAGGTCAACGTGAGGGACATGACTTCCTCCGGGTAAAGGATCCATCACGCCGGTGCGCGGGGCCTCCCGGCGAAGAAAGGGAAAGTGGCTCAACGTGCTGTCAGCCAGCTCCCGCATCACCTCCAGCTCGTCGGGCATGAGGTGGTCTTCCGGGAGCCAGATCTGGCGCACCGGTGGACCGGCTGCCCGAGCCAGCCGCAGGGCCGCCTCCCGCGGCACCTGTTGGTCGTACAGGCCGTTGATCAGCAGGAGCGGGGTGGGTGAAATCCTGCCCACGTGCCGCGCAGGCTCCAATTCGCGGAAGTACCAGGCGAGAAAGCCCGCGGTCAGTCCGCGCAGGAGACGATTGCGCACCGGCAGGTTGGTGCGGAAGAGGAGGGGGAGCCCGCCGCCGCCGAAATGCAGCGCAACGCCCCGGAAGATGCTATCCGCGCCCGCGGGTGTGGCGAAGGGCACCCCGAAGCTGACCCCGACGAGCGCGATACGCGCGGAATCCACCTCCGGCATTCCGGCCAGGAAGCGGGCCGCCCCCCTCAGGATCCCGGGCATGGCGGAGGCTGATCGACGGATCCCGGGCAGGCGCTGCAGCAGGGTTCCGAGATCGAGACCTTCCGGGAAGACCTCCGGGTACTCCACTGCCAGCACCGCCACCTCGAGCGGACCGGGGATTACCGAGGCTGCTTGCCTGCCTGTCTCTCGACCCGCCACCAGGACCACGCCGGGCACCTTCCCGCCAGCCATCCGCTCGCCCGTCGGCAGACGCAGATAGGCCTGGACCGTATCTCCCCGCGTGTTGGCAAAGACCACGCTGAAGAGCCGCTCGCTCGAGTCGGCCTGGACGAGCTCCTGTCGCACGGGCTGCAGGACCTCGAGCCGGGTCACTGGAGGCGTGCATCCGCCCGCGAGCCCGATTGGCAGCAGAAGCCCCGTCCAGCTTCGTAGTCGTTGGTACCTGGGCACCGTCGTCTCCTTGCTTCCGCAGCCGGCGCAGGTTCCAGACCGGTGGGTGCGGGGAGGCAGGGGGTCGCGGGGAGACAGGGAGACAAGGAGGTGACAAGGTGACGCTGGTGGCTTAAGCCGAGATACCTTCCCGCTCAGGCAGCCTCCCCGCGGCCGGTTCACCGCAGCCGCCCTTCACCCGTTCACCTTGTCACCTTGTCACTGCTTGTCTCCGGTCCCCACCTCCCGCCCCCCACCTCCCCGGCGCACCTCATGCTGGACATTCCACTACACCCGTCACCCCACCTGGGACCGCTTTCGGAGGAGGAGCAACATGTCTGGAATCGAGACGCTCGAAGCTCTTCGGGTTCGCGATCTGATGCAGACGGAGGTCGTCACCATCGGCCCCGACGCCACTGCTCGCGAGCTGATGGAGCTGTTGGACTACTACGAGATCGGCGGGGTACCGGTAGTAGACGCGGAGGGACGGGTGCTCGGGGTGGTCTCGGGGCGCGACCTGATCCGGTTCGCCGCCGAGCGGAACGAAGCGCCGGCCTGGTATCTGCCCGAGGAGCCGGAGCCGAAACTGGGCGGCTACTTCCATCCCGATCGGGTGAGCACGACGCTTCTGCGCCGCCTGGAAGGCATTCTGGAAGGAATCCTCGTGCGCGACATCATGACCCCGGCGGTCTTCAGCGTGCGCGAGGGAGCCACGATTCCCGAGCTTGCGCGTTTCCTCCTGCAGAGCGGCGCGCATCGCGCCCTCGTGCTGGACGACGGACAGCTGCGGGGGATCGTGACCACGACGGATATCCTGCGCGCCCTCGCGGGTGAGGTGGAGAGGCGCGACGCTTCTCCTCCCGAGGCGCTGCAGTCGCCCTGAGGAGATACCTTGAGAAGGAACAAAGCTGATACCCGCAGGCGCTCAACGCCGAAAGTCCCAAAGAGGCAGCTTCTGTCGGGGAAGCGGGGCTTTCCAGCCGGCGTGCGCGCCGCCGCGATCTTCCCCGGCTACCGAGGAAGAGTGCAGGACGCAGCGGTAGACCAGCATGCCGGATGGAGGCTCGATGATGCAGTATAAGCCGTACCGGATCTTACTCGTCGGAGTCTGGACCGTCCTCGCCGCTTGCAGCGACAGCGTCGGGCCGGAGCCGGAGCCGACTATCTCGCTATCTCCAGCCACCCGATCAATCGAGGTGGGCGAGTCCTATCAGGCCTCCGCCACGGTCGACGATCCTTCGGGCAAGCTGGATTCTACCGCTGTGGTCTGGGAGAGCCTGGATACAGCCATCGCCAGCGTGACCGCCACGGGAGTGGTATCGGGGCGCAAGCCGGGCAAGGCGCGCATCGTCGGGTCCGTCTCGAGCGCGTCGGACACCATTCAGGTGGAGGTCCTGCAGACACCGGCGTCGATCGAGATCAAAGAGGTGCCCACGCTCGGCCAGGGGGACACCGTCCGGCTGGAGGCGACGGTAATCGACACGGAGGGCGACGAGATCTCGCCTCCGATTGGTTGGAAGGCGATGCCCTCCAGCGTCGTGCGCGTCGACTCCGCGGGCCTCCTGATCGCCGTGGGGGTGGGCCGCGCGGTTGTGACGGCGAGTGCGGGCAAGGTCTCCGCGACTATTGCCGTCGAGGTGCGCGCCGCCTCCAAGCCTGTTGAGTGCGAGAGCGGCGGCATCAGCATGTCCGTCGGGGAAGTGCGCAACTTCGAGGGCGCTGGCATCCTGACGCTCTGCCTCTCGGGCGGCGCGCAGTATGTGCTCCAGGCAGTCAATGCGGATAGCCTGGGCGCGACAGCGGCAATCAGCGGGGAACGGCTTGCGACGCCAAGCGTGAGCGGGCAGGAGCAGGTTTTCGGCGCCCGCACGCTCTCGGCCGCGGCGCGCCAGGCGCTGCCCATCGACCGGGAATTCGAGAGCCGACTGCGGAGGAAGGAACGTGAGCGCCTGTCCCCTGTCGGCGCGCGGGCGGGCGGGTTGGGCCTGACCCGCCAGCGCGCCCTTCCGTCGCTCGAGGTGGGAGACCTTCTCGACCTCAGCACGTCCACCGACTGCGAGGCGCCGTCCGTGCGCATCGGGCGCGTCGAATTCGTGGGCGAAAGGTCGATCGTGGTGGCGGACACCTCCAACCCGGGGGACTTCAGCCGGGAGGTCTATGCCCGCTTCGGAGTACTCTACGATACCCTCCTGCACCCCGTCGTCACGAGCCACTTCGGCGAGCCGGCGGGGATGAACGGCGAGACCCGCGTGGTGATCTTCTACACCCGCGCGGTCAACGAGCTGACCCCGGAGGGGAGTGAAGGGTTCGTGGGAGGGTTCTTCTGGGCCGGAGACCTGTTCCCGCGGGAGACCTGCGCCGGCAGCAACGAGCGGGAGATGTTCTATATGCTTGCGCCGGATCCCGAGGGCACCATCAACGGGAACGCTCGCAGCATCGATTTCGTCGAGCAGGTAACCGCCGGCACGATCGCCCATGAGCTTCAGCACCTCATCAATGCCTCCCGACGAATCTTCGTCAACGAGGCGACGGTGTGGGAGGAGCCTTGGCTGAACGAGGGGCTCTCCCACATCGCTGAGGAGGTAGTATTCTACCACGCTTCCGGGCTCACGCCCGAGCGGAACCTGGACTCCTCCGATCTGAGGGCCAGCGAGCGTACGGTCGATGCGGCGAACCGATACGCCCTTGCCAACCTGCTCCGCCTCGACGTCTATCTGCGCGACGTCGAAGCGGAGGGGCCGTTCCAGTCGGATGAGGACCTGGCGACCCGCGGCGCGAGCTGGCACTTCCTGCGCTATGCGCTCGATAGACACGGCGGCGACGTGCAGACTCTGCTCTCCGAGCTGGTGGATTCTCCCACCGCCGGTCTCGAGAACCTCGCCAACGTGTTCGGTGTCGATCCGCGGGATTGGTTCGCGGACAATGCGCTGAGTGTCTTCACGGACGACCACGTGATCGGTGTAGACAGCAGGTATACGCACCCCAGTTGGAACGTCCGCGACGTGCTGAATCTGCTGAACCCCGACGGCTACCAGCTCCAGAGTCGTGAGCTCGGGCCAGACGATGCCATGACGTTGCAGCTCGCCCCGTGGGGGAGCGCGTTCGTCCGGGTGGAGGTGCCTACTGGGGAGGTGGGGAATGTCCAGATCGGAGACGAGGACTCGCCCCTTCCGAGTCGGCTGAGGCTTCAGCTCGTGCGCACTCGCTGACGGCAGGGAGCGAGTGCGAAACGAATATCGCAGGGCGGCTGCACTCGGCCGCGGGATACGCCTATGAGCCGCCCTGCGCGTGGCCGGGGCCGTTCCTCAGAACGAGGACGGAAAGGGGACGTCTGGATTCGCCACATCGTGTCGGAAGCGGAGGCGGGGCGCCCTCTCCAGGAGGTTCTGATCAGGAGTGTGGGGATCTCGCGGCGGATGCTCCAGCGCTTGACGCGCACCGGTGGACTTCTGGTGAACGGACGGGCGTCCTATCTGAAGGGTCCGGTTCGCGCCGGGGACGTCGTGGCCGTTCGCATTGCGGGGGAGGAGGATCCCGGCCTCTCGCCGGTGCCGATGGAGCTGGCGATTGCCTTCGAGGACGAGCATCTGCTGGTCGTGGACAAGCCGGCCGGTCTGCTCGTCCATCCCGTCCGGGTGCAGAGCGAGCCAACTCTGGCGCACGGCATCATCCATCATCTGCTCAGCGGCGGCGTGCGCAGGCGTGTTCGACCTGTCCACCGACTGGACAGAGGAACGTCCGGCCTGCTGCTGGTGGCTAAGCACGCGTTCGCGCATCAGGCGCTCGACCGTCAGCTACGAAAGCGACGACTCAGGCGCGAGTACCTGGCGCTGGTCCACGGGGCCACCCTGCCGAGCGAAGGGGAGATCGACGCGCCCATCGGTCCGCACCCTGAGGACCCGAACCTGAGGGCGGTGGCAGTGAAGGGAGGAGATCCCGCCCTCACCCGCTTCCGCGTGCTCGAGCGCTACACCGACGCGGCGCTCCTCCGGCTACAGCTCGAGACCGGCCGGACTCACCAGATCCGGGTGCACCTGTCTCACCTGGGGCACCCGGTCATCGGGGACGCACGCTACGGCGGAAGGCGGCTGCCATCGGGCCGGCAGGCGCTCCACGCGGCCTACCTTTCCTTTCGACACCCCATTTCGGGCAACAGCATCGAGCTGCACGCACCGCTGCCGCGCGAGCTGGAGGACCTGAAGAGACAATTGCGGGAAGGCTCGGCGGAGGCCGAGTCTCAGGGGTGAGCGAAGTCGATTCCTTCCGAGGGACGTCGCCGCTGGGGTCCGCGATCAGACCAGGTGTAGCCGCACAGCCGGCAGGTCCACACCTCCGCCCGAATGTCGCGGCGCGAGCTGGAATCCGCGCGGGTCGCGGCTCGAGCGGCTCGACAGATCCCTTCGTGGCCGCAGGCGGGGCACTCGCTGGGGCGGATCGAGGGCATGGCGTCCTCCGGGCTGTATGGCGGGGTGTCAATCAGCAGTGTACCCACGCCGCCAAGCTCGATCAAGGATCAAGGCGCCTCGGCCCCCCCGCGAGTCCCTCCAGGCTCCAATCAGCGCGGTTCGTCCACGTGTCCCCATGCCGCGCAATCCACAGGTCGGCTTCCTTCTGACCGGCTGAGATCCAGGCCTCACGCAGGCGTCGGGGCGGTTCGAGCGGATCTTCGTCGGTGAGTCGGAAGGTGCCCCAGTGCATGGCCCCCAGAACTCCCCGACCCCCCAGTTCGAGGTATGCTCGGACGGCCTCCTCCGGGTTCATATGCGCCTGGCGCATGAACCAGCGCGGTTCGTACGCTCCGATCGGCATCAGCACCAGGTCGAAAGGTCCTGTGCTCTGCCCGATCTGTTCGTACCCGGGGAACCAGCCGCTGTCTCCTCCGAAGTAGACGGCGAACCCATCGTTCGCGCGCAGGGACCAGGATCCCCAGAGGCGCTGGAAGCGGACAAAGGGTGAGCGAGAGCTCCAGTGCTGCGCGGGGAGGCAGCGAACCTCGAGCTCACCGAGGGTCGCCGTCTGCCACCAGTCCAGCTCCACCAGCCGCCGCACGCCGCGTCGCCCGAACCAATCCGCGTAGCCGAGCGGGGTGAACCAGGTGATCTCGTCGCCATACCGCCTGACGAGTGCCCGGACTGTGGGATCGTCCAGATGGTCGTAGTGGTCGTGTGAGAGCAGAACCGCGTCGATCGGGGGAAGGTCCTCGAAAGGCACGCCCGGCGGTGTGAATCGCTTCGGCCCGGCGGCACGGAACGGGGAGGCGCGCTCACTCCACACCGGGTCGGTGAGGACGTTGAGCGGCCCCACCTGCAGCAGAAAGGTGGAGTGACCGACCCAGGTGGCGGTCAGCGTGCCGGGCCGCGCCCGCGGGTACTCGATGCGAGGGCGCCCTCGCGGGAACGCATCGGGCGCGGGGTCGGGCGGGAGCTCCTGGCGTCGCCGCTCCCACCACCAGCGCAGGACGCTCGGCTGTCGGTCACCGTTGGCCGTGGGCCACGGATTGCGGAAACCGCCCCCGGGGCGGTGGTGCGCGGGCGCTCCCACCGCCTTCTCGGGACGAACAGGTGCGTGGACTACCAGATTTTTACCCGCTCTTCGGGCGGCAAGTACATCCCGTCGCCGGGCTGGACGTTGAATGCCGCATGGAATTCGTCGAGATTGCGGAGCACACCGTTGACCCGGAACTCGCCGGGCGAATGCGGATCCGTCAACAAGCGCTGCCGCAACGCTTCGTCACGGTAAAGGGTCCTCCAGATCTGCGCCCAGCCGAGGAAGAAGCGCTGATCGCCGGTGAGACCGTTGATGACGGGGGGCTCCTTCCCCCCGAGTGAGCGCTGATACGCGTCATAGGCCACCGCGAGCCCGCTGAGGTCGCCGATGTTCTCCCCGAGGGTCAGGCGTCCGTTGATGCGCATCCCGTCGAGCGGCTCGTAGGCGGAGTACTGCTCCGCCAGCCGGTTCGCCCGCGCCTCGAAGGCCGCGGCGTCCTCGGGAGTCCACCAGTCGCGCAGGTTGCCGTCTCCGTCCGATCGGCGACCCTGGTCGTCGAAGCCGTGACTGATCTCGTGCCCGATCACGGCCCCGATGGCGCCGTAGTTCACGGCGTCGTCAGCCTCCACATCGAAGAAGGGGGGCTGCAGAATCGCCGCGGGGAAGACGATCTCGTTGAGGGTGGGGTGGTAGTACGCGTTGACCGTCTGAGGCGTCATCGCCCACTTGTGCTCGTCGATGGGCTGGCCCAGGTCGCTGATCATGTCCTCGAACTGGAAGCGCCTCGCCCGCATCACGTTGCCGACCAGGTCGCCGCGGCGGACCTCCAGCCCTTCGTGCTCGGGCCACACCTCCGGGTAACCGATCTTCACCCTGATCTTGGCCAGCTTCTGCTGGGCCTCCTCGCGGGTGGCCGGGCTCATCCACTCGAGCTGGTCGATGCCGTCACGGAACGCAGCCAGGAGGTTCCGGACCAACTCGTCCATTCGCTCCTTCGCTTCCGCCCGGAAGTGGCGTTCCACGTAGAGTTGGCCCAACTGCATGCCGAGAGCGGTCTCCGTAGCCTGCACCCCGCGACGCCAGCGCGGCATCTGCTCGGCCAACCCCTGGAGCGTCCGCCCGCGATACTCGAAGCGCGCTCTGTCGAATTCGCTGCTCAGATACTCCGCGTAGGCGTCGAGGAGCTTGACCGTCAGGTAGTCCCTCCAGGTCTCCAACGGGGTCGTGGCGACCAGGCTGTCCAGCGCCTGGAAGTAGTCGGGCTGACGCACGACCAGGATCGGGGTCCTGTCCGCCTGAAGGTCGGTCAAGAAGGTTGACCAGGAGAAGTGCTCTGCGTTCCTGTCCAGCTGCTCCAATGTGAAGGCGTTGTAGGTTGCCTCGCGGTCTCGGTTACGGGTCCGATCCCAGTGCCGCTCCGCTAGCGCCGTCTCGAAGGTGAGCACTCGCTCCGCCCCGCCTGCGGGGTCGCTCGACCCCACCAGCCGCAGCAACGTCTCCGCGTAGGCCTGGTAAGCCTTTTGCGCCGCGATCAGCTTCTCGTCCTCGCGCAGGTAGTAGTCGCGATCGGGAAGCCCCAGACCCGACTGGCTCAGGTATACCACGTAGCGTGTGGCCTGCCGCGCGTCGAGGCTCACGTACAGGCTGATCGGACTCTGCACGCCGATCTCGGCCAGATGAGCCAGCAGCTCCGGCAGCTCCGCGTGATCCCGCAGCGCTTCGATGCGCTCCAGCTCGGACCGAAGCGGCTGGATTCCGAGCCGCTCGACCGCCGCGGAGTCCATGAAGCTGGCGTAGAAGTCCCCCACCTTCTGCGGAATCGAGCCGGCGGGGTGGCCGGCAGCCGCCGACTCCTCGAGGATGGCACGGAGTGCCTCGCGGCTCCGGTCATCCAGCTCGACGAAGGCGCCGTAGGTGGCGCGGTCGTTCGGGATCTTGGCGGTCTGCAGCCAGCGGCCGTTGGCGAAGCGGAAGAAGTCGTCCTGCGGGCGGATTGACCGGTCGAAAGTCGTCGTGTCGATGCCGTGGAGGCGTGGCGGAGCGTTGACGCTGCTCTGTGCGCTCACCGTCGAGACCGTGGCCCCGAGGAGCAGGCTGGCGAGAAGGGCGCGCCCTGCGCGCCCCATGCGGTCCTTCATCGATGCCCCCTGAAGTGGATCACGGCTTCTCGCCGTGATCAGCGAATGAGGAACTGGGCCGAGCCCAGCTGGCCGTTACGCTCGAAGTACATGATGACGGCGCCGCGCCCCACGCTCTGCAGCGCGGCCGCCGCCTCTTCCGCCGAGCGTATCCGCATGCGGTTGATCTGTAGAATGACGTCTCCCTCACGCAGCCCCAATCCCTGTGCGTTTTCCGGCAGATCGACGATCAGTGCTCCCTGGTCGCTCCGCACTCCACGCTCCGCCTGAATCGCCGGCGTCACAGTGATCAGCTGGAAGCCGTTCAGGGCCTGAATTCGCTCGGCACTGACCGAGGGAAGGTCGGCCGGGACCACCCGGAAGGTAGCGCTCCGCGGCTCGGAGACCACGATCTCCATCGGTTCTCCCACCCGGCTCCGCAGCATCGCCGCCTGCCAGTCCAGCGGAGTGCGGATCTCTCGGCCGGCGGCGCTCGATACCACCATTCCCACGCGCAGGCCGGCTCGGTCCGCGGGTGAGCCCGGCACCACCCGCGCGATACGGACGTCGCTCCGGCGGCGAATCTGGCGATTCATCGGCTCCACGTCGGCACCGATCCACGCGTGCCGCACTGCTCCGTTTTCGACCAGATCGCGAACCACCCGCCGGACCCGGTCGATGGGGATCGCGAAGCCGAGTCCCTCACTTCCACCCCCCTGGGAAATGATCGACGAGTTCACGCCGATCACCTGTCCGAGCCCGTTCACCAGCGGCCCGCCGGAGTTGCCCGGGTTGATGGACGCGTCGGTCTGGATCATGTCGAGGTAGTAGCCCCGCGAGTCGCCGTTGGGAATGATGTTGCGCCCCACGGCGCTCACCACCCCCACCGTGACGGTCGGCTCGGTGTTGGCCAGCAGGAACCCGAGCGGATTCCCGATCGCCACCACCCACTCACCGATGAGCAGGTCTTCGCTGGTCCCCAGGGGAGCGACTGGAAGCGGGCCACTCTGGTTCGTGCTCAGGTCGAGCTGCAGCACCGCCAGATCGGTCGTCTCGTCCACCCCGACGATGGTCGCGTCGAAGTCGCGTCCATCGGGAAGGGTGACGAAGATCTCGGTCGCGCCCCGCACGACGTGCTCATTCGTGACCACCAGCCCGCTCTCGTGGATGATGAACCCGGAGCCCATCCCCGCGCTTTGTTGCTCGTAGCCGTGCGGGATCAAAAGCTGCTCGAAAATGGAGCGGGGCATCACCCGCTCGCGCCGGACAGTGTTCACACTGACGACGGCGGGGCCCACCCGCTCGGCCGCGAGCACGATGGCGTTGCGACGGGAGCCATCCAGCTCCTGTTGGAGCTGGGTGATGCGGAGCGTATCAGTCGCCGGCTCGAGGTCGTCGACGACGCTCTGGACGCGCTCCGTCGGCTCCGCCTGGACCGCGGGGCTGGCGCGGCAGGCCCCGAGGGTCAGGAGAAGGATCAGCGGGAGAGTTCCACCCGCCCGGAGGCTCGTCCTCAGTTCGTGTGCTCTCTTCACGTTGGTGTCCGCGGTTGGCGCTCAGTTGCGCAGTGTGCGCGCGCGGCGGGGTCGCTGTTCGAATCCCTCGAAGGCGGCACGAAACCAGGGGGTGAACGAGTCAGGCGAGGAACGTAGCTCCGCACGGATCTGGTGGGGTGTGACCCAGCGCCACTCGCTCACCTCCGCCGGGTCCGGATCGGGATCCTGATCGATCTCGCCCACGAAGACGTGGTCGATCTCGTGTTCGATCAATCCGCCCTCCATCTCGGCCCGATAGGTGAAGACGAACACCGGCTCGAGCTCGGCATCGACGCGGAGCTCCTCACGCAGGCGGCGGCCGGCGGCGGCGAGCGTCGCCTCTCCCGGCCGCGGGTGTCCGCAGCAGCTGTTCGACCAGAGACCTCCTCCGTGGTACTTCCCCTCGGCTCGGCGCTGCAGCAGGATCTCGCCTCGCGGGTTCACTGCGAAGACCGAGAAGGCGCGATGCAGCGCGCCCTCTCGGTGCGCCTCCATCTTGCCGGCGGCACCGATCGGTTGGTCCGCTGCATCCACCAGGATGACCTGCTCCTCCCTTTCGTTCATCTTCGCCGTCATCGGGTTGCTCGCCAGGATCCTCAGACCCATGTGTACCATCAGGCCAAGACGAAGGTGCCGCACGCGCCCGACTTGCGCTTCGGTGTTTATTCGGGTATCTTCAGCGCATGCAGTACCTCCCGATTCATGGGCGCGGGGCGAGCTTCAATCCTCCCAATCGCTTCGAGCGGCTCTCGTACGAGCCGGATCCGGAGTGGCAAGATCCGGATGAGCCCGATCCGTGGCGGACTACGCAGTATTTCCGCGATGCCGCCCGCACCGTTCTCACGCGGAACAACAGCCCCGACGTTCCCTTCGATGTGGGGTTGAATCCCTACCGTGGGTGCAGTCACGGCTGCGCGTACTGCTTTGCCCGACCGAACCATGAGTATCTCGGCCTCTCCGCCGGTCTGGACTTCGAGTCGAAGATCTTCGTCAAGCTGGAAGCTCCCGAGCTGCTGAGGGCGGAGCTCTCTTCGCCGCGCTGGAATCCGGAGCCGATCATCATGAGCGGGGTGACCGACCCGTACCAGCCGGCGGAGCGGCGCTTCCGTATTACCCGCGGGTGTCTCGAGGTGCTGGCGGAGTTTCGTAATCCGATCGCGATCATCACCAAGAACCACCTGGTGACCCGCGACGTCGACCTGCTAGCGGAACTCGCGTCTCACCAGGCCGCGATCGTCAACATCTCTATCACCAGTCTGGACCCCAAGCTCCAGCGGGTCATGGAGCCGCGTACATCCATTCCCAAGCGGCGGCTGGCCGCAGTGGAAACGCTCTCCAGGGCGGGAGTCCCGGTGAACGTGATGGTGGCTCCGGTCATTCCCGGGCTCAACGACCATGAGGTTCCCTCGATTCTCTCCGCCGCGGCGGCGGCCGGTGCCCGCTCTGCGGGGTTCATCCCTCTGCGCTTGCCAGGCGCCGTTGCCGAGATCTTCCAGCGCTGGCTCTCGGATCACTTTCCCGAGCGCAAGGAGCGGGTGCTCAACCGGATCCGGGAGATCAGAGGGGGGCGGCTGAACGACCCACGCTTCGGATCGCGCATGCGAGGATCCGGACCGTACTGGGAGCAGATGCGCGCCATGTTCCAGGCCGTGATCCGCCGGGAGGGCCTGGACCAGGAGCGCCCCTCGCTCTCCACCGCCGCCTTCCGCCGACCCGATCCGGGCGGCCAGCTGCGCCTCTTCTCCGAGCCCTAGCGTACCGGTTGGAGAAATGTCATCGCCCCGGGCAACGTTTTTCTTGCTGCGGAGAATCTTCTCCAATAGTTATGCGTAAGTACACGGGAAGACAGGTCCCGCCCGCCGGACCGCGGGGAGGCGACGAGTGCTGCCGCCCCCGCTCCCGGGCCCTTCGCGGCCTCACAGATGTACGGAATCGAGGGTCTGCTCGCCGGTCGCACCCTGGTCGACCGATACCGCATCGACGAAGTCATCGGGCGCGGCGGTATGGGTGCGGTGTACCGGGCGCGCGATCTTCGGCTCAACCGCGCGGTCGCGGTGAAGGTGATCAGCGTCGCCGCGCCCGATGTGGTGGCGCACGAACGCTTGCGTGCCCGCTTCCAGCGCGAGGCTCGGGCCGCGGCGGCGCTGCACCACCCACACGTGGTAGCCGTTTACGACTACGGAACCGACGGCGAGCTGGGGCTGGATTTCCTGGTCATGGAGCTGCTGCGAGGGGAGGACCTCGCGACCCGCCTCGCGCGCAAAGGCCCACCGGCTCTCTCCACCACGCTGCAGATCCTTTACCAGGCCGCCCGAGGCCTGGGGGCCGGCCATCGCGCCGGGCTCATCCATCGTGACGTCAAGCCTGGCAACCTCTTTCTCGAGCCAGGAGATCGGGTAGGGGAGGTGCAGGTGCGCGTGCTCGATTTCGGTATCGCCGAGATCGCCGCGGTGGACGGCGAGACGATGACCCACCTCACCGCATTCGGGCGCTCGCCCTTCTCTCCGGCCTATGCATCCCCCGAGCAACTCCGTGGCGAGCAGACGCTGACCCCTGCCACCGACGTCTTCAGCCTCGGCGCGGTCGGCTTCCAGCTACTGACCGGCCGCCGCGCGTTCCACACCACGGACCCTCGTGAGCAGATCGAGCAGGTGGCGCACGCCGTAGCGACGGACCTGTCGCGCGTGGCGGGGTTGCCGACCGCGGTGCGAATCTGCCTCGAGCGGGCTCTGGCGCCCTCCCCCGCGGATCGCTTCGCCAATGCGGGGGCGTTTGCCGAGGCAATCGGCTATGCCCTGCCGTCGGATCCCAGCTTCGAACCGATCGCGGAGCGTCCGTCGTTCGCCGATGTCGACCGCACGCTGCTGGTCGCCGAATCGAACGGGAAGCCGGCCCTTCATCCGAGCGTGGAGGTGACCGCGCGCCCCGGCACGCGGTTCGTCACTCCCGTTTCTCGCCCCCCTCTGGTCTCGAGCGGTCCGCCTCCACCGCGCGAGGTGATCCAGTTCAATCAGCGCATCGCCACGTCGCCGCCTGGCATCAGCTCCGCGTCGATGCGCCCCGTGCCCAGGCGCGGGTGGGTGCGCGAGGCGGCCATCGGTCTCTGGAACTTCCTGGTGACCACGGTCTCCTTCGTGCTCTTCGGCGCCATCTGGCTCGTGGCGGTCGAGGCTCTGAACGAGAACGACTTCGAAAAGCTCTATCTGGCCACGGCCTCCACCGTCGCTCTCACCCCCTTCGCCCTCCACCGCCTGATGGGAAGCCGCGGAAGCTTCCGCTTCGCCCTCTTCGCATCCATTCTCGCCTCTCTGGCCACGGTGTATCTGCTCAACGATCGGGGCAACGGCGACATCGAGCTGGTGCTCGCGGCGCTCTTCATGGCGCAGCTGGTGGCGGTCATTCTGGCCGAAATTCTCACCCGCCGCTCTGTCGACGAGGAGCTGGAAGAAGAGCTCGAAAGACTTCGCAAGGAAGCCCTCTAAGCTGGTATAAGTCATGCTGTTACAGGGCGTGCCCCGCAGCCGGATCGGCCCACTCCCTGGAGGACCAGCATGCCGCGGAAACGATGCCCCCACTGTGAGCGAACGCTTCCCTACGCGGCAAGGCGCTGCGTCCACTGCGGCTGGTCGATGCGGGCGGCGATGTCGCCGGGAGGTGGCGCGCGGTGGTGGAGGCGGCGCTCGCTGTGGGGAACAGTCATCGTGGCGGCATTGCTACCTGGCCTGGGGATCGGATACCGCAACGCCCCGCGGCTGGCCGACTGGTACGCCACCTTCGCGGCGGAACACCTCCCATCTGCAGCCTCTTCGTTCGCGCCCGCCGAAACCGAAGCCGGAGCTTACTTCTACTGCGTGCGGCAGGTCGCCCGTCGAATGGAAGGCACGTTCTCGGTCGAGACCTTTCCGGGCCCCGAGCAGAGCGAACTGATCACGCTCGCGGACGGTCGTTACCGCATCGCGTCGTTCGTGGACGAGACGCGTGAGGACGGGCGACGCGTCCGCTACGAGTTCGTCTGCCAGGTCGCCTTCCAGCGTGGCCGCTGGCTGCTCGAGAGGCTCGACCTCTCCGAGCGCTTCGCCACCCCGGTCGGCAGCGGCCCGGCGCTCGCCGTGCGCGAATTCTGACAACGGAAGGGGCCCGAGCAGATGGGAAAGCTCGGGCCGCCGAGGGCGTCGCAACCTGTCTGCCGCGGCCGCCTAGACTGCCAGTGGATCAGGGGCGTCCTCCCCCGCCAGTTCCTCCCCGGGGTTCACGAAGCGATCGGTCTCCCAGGCGTACTGGCGGTCGTGCAGCTCGCGGTAGCGGCCGCCGAGGGCCATGAGCTCCGCGTGCGTCCCGCGCTCGACGATTCTCCCCTCCTCGAGCACGAGAATCTGGTCGGCGCTGCGAATCGTCGACAGGCGGTGCGCGATCACGAAGGTGGTTCGTCCGTGCCGCAGCCGACGGAGGCCGTCCTGGATCATTGCCTCACTCTCGCTGTCCAGGCTGCTCGTGGCCTCGTCGAGGATGAGGATGCGCGGGTCGGCCAGGATCGCCCGCGCGATGGCGATGCGCTGGCGCTGGCCACCGGAGAGCTTGATTCCGCGCTCACCCACGATCGTGTCGTAGCCGTCCGGGAAGCCGCGCACGAACTCGTCGCAGTGCGCGATGCGCGCGGCTTCCTCCACCTCTTCCTGAGACGCGTCCGGTCGGGCGAAGCGGATGTTGTCGTAGACTGTGCCGTCGAAGAGGAAGTTCTCCTGCAGCACCACGCCCAGTTGGGTCCGGTAATCGCGGAGTCGAACGTTCTCGAGGTTGTGACCGTCCACGATCACCGAGCCGGTCATTGGGCGATTGAACGCCATCACCAGGCTGATGAGCGTGCTCTTTCCCGAGCCGCTCGAGCCGACGAGCGCGGTGGTGGATCCGGCGGGTGCCCGGAAACTGACGTTGCGGAGCACCGGCACGCCCGGAGTGTACTCAAATGAGACATCCCGGAACTCCACCTCTCCCTCGATCCGTCCGAGCGGCGACCGCCCGTGGTCCTCGTCGGCCTCGGTAGACATCTGCATGATCTCGCGGATGCGGTCGAGACCGGCGAAAGCCTCGCTGATCTGCGTGCCGATCGACGCGATCTGGATGATCGGCGCGGCCATCAAGCCGGTAAAGATGACGTAGGAGAAGAGGCCCCCGATGGTCATCTCGCCGCTGGCGAGCGAGCGGCCGCCGATCAGGATCACCAGCACGCCGATTGCCCCCACGACCACCGTGCCGAACGCGCCGACGGCGGATGTCCCGGTGATGGTGCTGGCGATATTGCGAAAGAGCCGGTGGGCACCGCGGGTGAAGACCCGATCCTCGCGCTTCTCGGTGCTGTATGCCTTGATGATGCGGATGCCGCCCAGAGTCTCCGCCAGCCGGCCGGTAACTTCGGCGTTGATCGCGCCGCGCTCGCGGAAGATCGGGCGCAGGCGCGAGAAGGCCAGGCTCATCGTGGCCCCGAAGACGATCAGTAGCACCAGGATGGCAATGGTCAAACGCCAGTTGATCCAGAACAGCCAGACCAACGCAAACAGCGAGGTGAGAACGCTTCCCACGAGCTGGATGATCCCGGTCCCCACCAGGTTCCGGATGCCTTCGGCATCGGTCATGATGCGGGAGATGAGGATCCCGGTTTGTGTGCTGTCGAAGAAGCGAACCGGCAGGCGGACTACCCGGGCCTCCACCTTGCGACGCATCCGCGTGATGGCCCGTTGTCCGGTGACGCTGATCACCTGCGAGTTCAGGAACGCGGTGAGGGCCTGGACGAGCGTAGCCGCGCCGACCGCCCCCGCGAGGGGCAGGAGCAGATCTGTCCGTCCCCTGCCGATAACATCATCGAGGAAGTACTTCGAGCTGGCAGGCGTGACGAGGCCGGCGGCGCGGCTGACCAACATCAGCAAGAAGCCGATCGCGAGGTGCTTCCTGTGTTCGCGTAGCAGGTCGCGCGCTTCGCGCCAGACGACGGCGGCGGAAGGCCGCTTCTTCGTCGCGCCTGTGGGCGCCGCGAGCGCGGATCCTTGCGGTTGGGCCATGAGCAATCCTTCATTGGGTTCGGTGCCCGCGCCCCGACGGGGCGCGTCGGCACTCCTACACTGCACCTCTCGTCTTGTGTCGTCTGCGCCGGGAGGCCTCCACGTTCTTCGGGAATGGACTCATCGATGAAGCGGAATCTGATTCTTCTGACTCTGGGCCTCGCCGCGTGCGGAACGCCCGCCCCGCCCCCGGGTCCGGGACCCACGGTGGTCACGCCGACGATGCTGCAGCCGCCGCCCGTTTATGCCCTCATCGGGCATCGCGACAGGCTGGAGCTCACCTCGCAGCAGATCGAGCAGCTCGACTCCATCGCGGTCGACCTCGAGCAGAAGAACTCGGACCTCATCGACGAGCTGGAGGAACGCGCTGTCCCGACCCGGAACCGGATGGGGATGGTGCTCGACGAGGAGGGAACGCCGATTCTCGAGCAGATCCGCGACAACAACCGCGCCGCCAGCGAGGCGGTGGGCAGGCTTCTCTCCACCACACAGCAGGCAGAGGCCTGCGAGCTGTTCAGCCTCAACAATCGGCGGCGGGAGCGTCCGCGGATACGCGGTGCGGATGAGGAGGAGGCGGACAGCATCTGGCAGATGCTCGAAACCCGCGTCTGGCCCTGGTGCGGCCAGTCGAGCAGGGCGGAGGCAGATACGGCGCCCTGACGCTCGGGAGCTGTCGCGGCGCCTCAAGACAGCATGGTGAAAAAGCTGGGGATTCAGGTCGCCCTGCGAGGAGGGCGGACGCCCTCGGCGAAACCCCCGGTCGGTCCCACACGCCGCCGGGGGTTTGCCTCCCTCAATCGCTTCGCTCCGTCTCGGGCGCGCGCCGCACGAAGATCTGGGTGAAGTAGTAGAGCCCGTCCTGGGCGCGGGCCGCACCGATCCCGGTATCGGTGAAATCGCCCTCGATGTTCTCGCGGTGTCTCGAGCTGGCGAGCCAGTCGTCGACCACCCTCGCGGCGAGCCGGTCGCCCGATCGGCTGTCATAGGCGACGTTCTCTGCCATGGACGCCAGGGGAAGGAAGCTACGGACGGCGCTTGCCCGCGCGTCAAAACCCTGGTGTCCAAAGGGAATTCGCCCGCTGGCCATGGCGCGGCTGTGCGCGCGCGCAACGTCGGCGATGCGAGGATCCCACCGCAGGGGGGGCAGGCCCCGCTCCGTGCGCCGCGCGTTTACGAGTTGGTGGATGCGGGTCTCCAGTCTCTGCGCCGCCGGGGTGGATACGGGCGCGGGATCAGCCGGTTGGGCGGGAAGAGGGTCTCGCGCCGCCGGGACCTCCGGTGGCGTGGCACAGGCGGTCAGCAACAGCAGGGGGGCCAGAGCTGCGCGCGAAGCGCTGACGAGCAATCCCGCGGTGGTCGTCCACTCCCAACCGTAACGCGCTCCAGGGCGCATCTCGATTCCTCTCCCTTCCACGAGGTGGATCGACCACCGAATCAGCTCACCGGATCGGCGATCAGCCTTTCAGCACGTCGAGGAGCTCCTGGGCGTGGCCCTCGGGTTTGACGCCGCGGTACACCTGCTCGATCCTCCCGTCCTCCCCGATCAGGAAGGTGGAGCGCTCCACGCCCATGAACTCGTTGCCAAACATCTGCTTCTTCTTCCATACGCCGTAGGCCTCGGCGACGCGGTGGTCCTCGTCCGCCAGCAGGGTGAAGGGCAGCGAGTACTTGTCGTGGAAGGCTCGAACGTCCTTGACGCTATCGGGACTCACCCCGAGGATCACCGCACCCCGCTCGCGAATCTGCGGCTGCAGGTCACGGAATTCGCACGCCTGCGCGGTGCAGCCCGGCGTGTCCGCGCGAGGATAGAAGTAGAGTATCACGCGCTGACCGCGCAGGTCGGACAGGGTCACCTTGGACCCGTCGTGGGCGGTCAGCGTGAAGTCGGGCGCCATCTGGTTCTGCAAGGGGTCCACGAACACCTCCAGATACGAAGCGATTCATCGGTTTGCCGGTGTGGCCGAGCTGCGCAAGAGGTGGACCCCCCTCAACCCTCTCGTCCCCGCCGCATGACGACCGCGAACACGAACCAGACCAGCGAAACGATCCACAAGCCGTAGAGGACGATCCGAACCGGGTGGAAGATGATCTCCTCGATCACCGGTTGAGGTGCTCCCACTCTGGCGAGCACCACGCGGCTGATCTGCTCCACGGTGAACCAACCCCAGAGCACTCCGGCCCACGCCATCCCGATGCGCTTGGGGAGCGATGGGGCGAGCTCGGCAGGGAGAAAGCGAGCGTTCAGATAGCCGATCACCAGCGCGAAGGCGTACATGCTGGCGATGGTGAACGGCCCGGCGATCAGCACCAGGAAGTTGGGCTGGAGGGCCTCCACCGCCGCGCCGCCCGACCAGGAGGCGAGCACGATCGCCATCGAGGCGGCAACCAGAACGGTCAGGAAGAACAGGAAGGTCCGTTTGAGCGTCCAGAAGCTCGTCTTTCGGCCGTAACGCTCGTAGAAGATGGTCCCCGCGATGCGCGTGACCGTGTCCACGATCCCCACCTGGGTGGAGAAGAGGACGAGCGCCCCGCCCAGCAGGAAAGCGATCTTCAGCCAGGCACCGGCGATCTGCTCGAGCGCGTCTCCCTGCAGCCTCACCATCCCGGAAAGATCTCCCGCCAGATCCACGTTCCCGGTTCCCAGGGTGGAGGTCACCAGCATGCTGGTGATCACTACGCTGAGAATGATCAGGAGCACGAAGGTGGTGAACAGCTCGTATCGGGCGACCTTCATCCAGGCGAGGAAGCGCGCCAGAGCAGTCGGCTCCGCGCGAGGATCGAACACGTAGCCGGTAGGGCTGACATCCTCGTTCCGGCCACGAATTCCCGCGATTCGTCCCTGGTAGGTGGCCATGCCGAAGCCCTTGTCACGCAGCCAGAGCGATTGCACCAGCAGGAGTGTCCCTCCGGATCCTGCGTAAGCCACTGCCACCAGCAGCGTGGGGAACTGAGCCCCGGTAAGCAAGGCCGCCGGCGCCTGCCCGATCGAGGCGGCGCCCAGCAGCAGGTCGGCGACGTCGGAGGGAAGAACGCCCGCGACCAGCAGGGCTATGAGCAGGAGGGGGAAGAAGCCCAGCACCAGGTAGATCTCGAAGCGTTCCAGGGCGTTGTAGACGATCGTAGAGCCGGCGAGCCCGATGTAGGTGATCGCCAGCATCAGCAGCGCCAGCGGCTGCCACGTGATTCCGCGCCCGGTGATCTCGGTGACGATGCCGGCCGTGAACTCGGCAGATTGCGAGGCCCATCCCGGCCAGAAGAACGAGATGAGCGTGGCCGCCAGGAAGAACCAGGGCCAGAAGGCAAAGCGATCCAGACGCGCCATCCCGGCGAAAACCGACTCTCCGGTGGCGATGGTCCAGCGCTCGATCTCGTGGATCACCACGAACTGGGTCAACACTCCCACCCAGAACAGCCACCAGATCTGATAGCCGTTGACCGCGATGAGATTCGGCCAGAGCAGAAACTCTCCTGCTCCCAGCCCCATTCCCAGAGCGATGATGGAGGGCCCGACCAGGTGCGCCAGTCGCGGTACTCGCGGAACTTCGTTCCAGACGCGGTAAGGGGGGCCGTTCCCGCGTACAGGGAAGGGCGGCGCGTCCGGAGCGACGGGCAGGTCTGCTTCCGGCAGTGGTCGGTAAACGCCTTCGCGGTACCGTCGTCCCTCCTCATCGGTGGCAGCAATCTCGCTTTGAGGGAGGTCCGGCGCGCGGAGGGTCTGGCTCATCGACTGACTCCGGGAAGGGGGTTCGTGGCTAGGTCGCGCCCCCATTGTGCTGACGCGACCGGTGCCGCGCAATCCGTCGAACCGTCAGTTAGCCGGTGTTTGGCGCGTTGACTGCGGGGCTGTGGAAGGTCCCTGGTCGAATTCATCGGATAAGGACCGTGACATGTGGAAGCACGTTTTGCTGATAGCCAGTGCCGTAGCCGTATTGGTCGTGACGACGGGTTGCGGGCTCTCGGCGACGAAGAACGAGGATGCAGCGCGGCAAGAACTCGCTCGCCATCGGAGCCTGTGGCAGTCGCAGAAGTTGCAGAACTATCGATACGTGGGCAGACGTACCTGCTTCTGCCCACGCGAGGTAGTGGATCCCGTCGTGGTTGAAGTGCGTGGGGATTCGGTCGCCTCCGCGACTTACCAGCAGACCGGCGAACCCGCCGCGGCTCGCTACGCTGGGCTCTGGCCGACGCTCGAGGGAGTCTTCGGAATCGTCGAGGAGGCGCTCGAGCGGGACGCCGCCAGCGTCCAGGTGGAGTACGATGCCGAACGGGGATATCCGCGTTCGATCACCATCGATTACGTCGAAGGAGCGGTCGACGACGAGCTCCGCTATACCGTGGAGGAGTTCGAACCCCTCCCGTGAGCGAGAGATTTCCCGCGAGCGGGATCCCCGGTCAGCGCGGAGCGCAGGCAGTGAGCAATGCCCGCGCTTCGCGCTTCGCCAGGTCGGTAGGGGAGGCACGCTCCAGCGTTCCTTCGCCGACCGAGAGCATTCCCGCGGTCGCCTCGATGGTGTTCCCCTGAGGATAAGGGCGGGTGTAGACGAAGACGGTGAGCTCGTCGTAACGCGTTCGCTTTCCTCCCGCCAGGCCTACGGTGATCAGGTCGGTGGCCGCGGCCGCGCTCCGCCGCGCAGTCTCGACCAGGCCAGTGATCTCTCGTCGGCCCTGTACCAGGAGGCCAACCGAGTCCTGCAGCTCGACGGTGTAGCCGAGCCGCTTCATCACGTCCACCGCGCACGCGTAGGCGTGGTCCAGGGGCATCGGGGTGCTCCGCGTATAGGAGCGGATGCCGCTGCACGCCGCGACCAAGGCGAGACTGGTGACGAGTGCGAGGCGTTTCATCGAGCGCTCTATCCTCTGGCTAGGCGGAAGGAACTGCGGACTGCGTCAGCTGGAGGAATGAAAGATTGCGTGGAGCGCCCGATCGAGAGTCGGGTGCAGGAACTGGAAACCGGATTCGAGAAGCCGCTTCGGGCGAACCCGCTGGTTTGCGAGGATCGTTCCGATGGCCATCTCGCCATACACGGCCCGGAGGGCTAGCTCCGGTACCACCATCCAGGTCGGGCGGCGCAGCGCACGCCCCAACTCCTCTGTAAACGCGGCGTTGCTGACAGGTTCCGGCGCCACGACGTTGCAGGGGCCGCGGAGCGAGCGATTCTCAAGTGCGAAATGGATCGCGCGGACGGCATCGGGGAGGGAAACCCAGCTCATCCACTGCCGCCCGCTCCCCAGTCGCCCACCCACTCCCAAGCGGAAGGCGGGAAGCATCCGCCGGAGCGCGCCTCCGTGGCTTGCCAGCACGATCCCGAAGCGCGGGTGGACGACTCGGATCCCCGCTTCTCGCGCGGGGGCGGCGGCCTCCTCCCATGCCACGCCGAGTTGGGCCAGGAAGTCGGTGCCGGGCGCACTCTCCTCCTCGAGGATCTCATCGCCCCGATCGGCACCATAATATCCGATCGCCGACCCCGAGACGAGCACCTCCGGCGGTGCTGTCAGCGTGGCCAGGCCCTGCGCGAGCACCCGGGTGCCCCGAACGCGGCTGTCCCAGAGCCGCCGCTTGGCCTGGTCGGTCCAGCGCTGGTCGATCGTCTCGCCCGCGAGATGCACCACCCCGGCGACGCCTTCCAGCGCCTTTGCCTCGAGCTCGCCGGTTTCAGGGTCCCAACGCACCTCGCTCTCATCACGAGGCGGCCGTCGTACCAGGCGCAGGATCCGATACCCTTCCCTGCTCAGCAGCTCAACCAGCGCGCTGCCAAGAAAGCCGCTCGCGCCGGTCACCCCGATGACCGGCCTCCCCTGGCTGCGGGGCTGGGTCTGGTTCACTCGTTCGTCTCCGAGCAGAGCCTATCGTGCCGGAGGATGTTGGTTAGGACCACCCATCCTCAGATCACACCCGCAGATTACCGCCGCCGAAAGACGAGCACTGCAAAGTCCGGAGACCGGTGCCGTCACCAATCCATCTGGACACCAAGCCTCAGCTCCCGACCCGGCAGCGGGTAGCCTCGCACCTCGTAATAGTTCTCGTCGGTCAGGTTGGAGACCGCGGCGGTGAGGCGGTACGGCCCCGCCACCCTCCAGCCTGCCGTGGCGTCCACTACCAGGAACTCGGGATAGCGAACCTGGCCCGGATTGGCGAAATCCGTGAAGTCCGTGTCCAGCCTTTCTCCCACATAGCGACCGCTCACGCGTACGTAGAAGCGCTCGAGGTCGTCGAACTCGACACCGCCCACCAGGGTGAGGTCCGCGACGTTCAGGACGTCTCCGGTGCGACCGTCGGTGGTCTCGCGCGCGGAAAAGATGCGGGTTCCTGAGGCGAAGATCCGCAGCGAGTATGCAAAGCCGCGCCGCGCGCCGAAATCGTAGCTGAATGCCGCCTCCAGGCCGCTCACCTCTCCGCGGTCGGCGTTGGCGTAGGTAGTGATCGCCCGAATGGTGTCGCCGTCCGGGGTGAGCCTCACATCATCGAATGCGACGGGAACCGCCGCGACCCGGTTTCGGACCCGCGTGCGGAAATAGGTGACATCCGCTTCCAGTCCCCTGTCTGCACGCTGGATACCGACGCCGGCGTCCCAGGTGAAGGCGCTCTCCGGATCGAGCTCCGGATTCCCACGGGTGACGGTGACCGACTTCGCCCCGGTGGACGCCTCCGCATACCCGGCGACATTGAACGCGCTGGGCGTGACGAACGATCGTCCGGCGCTTGCGTGCAGGCGGAGGCCGCCTCCCGGCCGGAAAATCAGCCCCCCGCTGGGATTGAAGACGGCATGGGTCTCGGTGTTGCCCCGGACGCGGGAGCCATCGGCCAGCGTCGCGTCTTCGATCTCGAAGGCGATGCGATCGACGCGGCCTCCGAGGGTGGCGACCAACCGATCCTCTCCCACGAGCGGCGCGCGTGCCTCGGCGAACGCGGCGGTGGACCGGACCTCCGCGTCCGCATTGTACGGGCTCGTCGGGGTGCCGGGAGCGCTGAACACCTCGGAGGTGGATCGGGCGGCGGAGTAGTCGACCCCACTGATCAGCGAGATCCTGCCGATCCCCGTTACGTCCTGCAACTGAAAGCCCATCCAACGGTTGGGCGAACGCGACGAGATGAAGGTCGGGTCGTCCGGATCGTTATAGTAGCTCGTGACCTCGCGCGACGCGAAGCCGCGCAGGAGCAGCGAGTGACCCGGCAGCTCACCCGAGAGAGCGAGCGATCCGTCCGTCCTGCGCAGGTCGTTCAGGGAGCGGGTGCTGTAGGCGGTCACGTTGAGGTCACCCGGATTCTCGATGTCCTCTCCCCGGAACAGGTCGGCGCGCCCCTCCAGTCGCCAGGCTGTGGACAGGTCGAATCCAGCCCGGAGGCTTCCGCTGTACGAAATATAGTCGGCGTAGTCGAGCGCGGTGTCACGCACCATCTCGCTGAGGACCGTGGTGGTTCCGTCAGCTAACTGCTTGGTCACCCGATCTCCGCCGAAAAGGCGAGCGTCACCCGTGCGGTAACCCCCCCGCCGGCCCTCGGTTGTCGCGGAGAAGTCGAAGTCGAGGCGCTCGCCGAGGCTGCCGCCCGCGGTCACCGCGCCGCGATAGCTGCCGAAGGTTCCGTAGCCCCCTTCGAGGTGTCCTTGCAGCGGTCCTTCCGATCGGCGGGTGACCACGTTCACCACCCCACCCATGGCGCTGGAGCCGTAGAGGGCGGAGGCCGGGCCCTTGAGGACCTCAACCCGCTCCACGTCGGCCAGGTCGAGTGTCGCGAGGTTGGTGGTTCCCGCCGGGCGACCGTCAATGAGGATGAGGGTGCGCGGGTTGAGCCCGGAATACTGTGGGCGAAAGCCCCGCACCGATACGCCGGACAGCAGCCCCGGGAATTCGATGATGTCGATCGGAGTGGTGCGCTTGAGTACCCCGGCCAGATCTCGCGCCGGCGTGCGTTCTAGGTCGGTGCGAGTGACTACCTCCACCTGTTGCGCGAGAGAGCCGCGCTCCGCTGGTGAGCGGCGTGCTTCGACCGTGATGGCCTCCAGGAGATACGCCGGGAGAGAATCGGACGAGGGTCGCTGCTGGGCGGCAACGGGTCCCGCCAGCAGCAACACGGCGGATGCAAGCAGAGAGCTGAGACCCGGACGGGTGTTCATTGTCGATTCGGGTGTTGAGTCAGGTAGTGAGTCAGTGCCGGGAGAGGGGCGCCACCTGCGGCGCGCCGCAATCGGGGCCCGGGCCGGGATGGGGATCGACCCGCACCGGCCACTGGTAGACCATCTCGACCAGCTCGCGGGTGAGAACGGTGGTCGGCGGTCCGGCCGCGACCAGCGACCCCTGGTGCAGCAGGGCCAGCCGATCTGCGTAGCGCGCGGCGAGGTTGAGGTTGTGGGTGACGATCAGGACGGCGACCCCGTTCCCGGCAAGGCGGCGAAGGAGCTCGAAGATCTCCATCTCGTGCCGGATGTCGAGTGCGACCGTCGGCTCGTCGAGAACGAGGATCTCGGGCTCCTGCGCCAGTGCGCGGGCGATACGCACGCGCTGACGCTCTCCTCCCGAGAGCGTCTGGACCGCACGCGGAGCGAACGTGCTCACGTCACAGAGCTCCATCGCCCGGGCAATGGCGCGGCGATCCGCGTCTCCCTCCGCACGCCAGTGCCCCAGGCGTGGAAAGCGGCCGAGCGCGACCAGGTCCCGCGCGGTGATGGGGAAGGCGATCTCCTCGTGCTGCTGGACCACCCCGACTTTCCGCGCCAGTTCCCGCCGCGGCCACTGGGTGAGGTCGCGGCCCAGGATCTCCACCCGACCCCTATCGGCGCGCAGGGTGCCCAGCAGCAGGCGCAGTAAGGTCGATTTGCCCGATCCGTTCGGTCCCAGCAGGCAGGTAACGCGGCCGAGCTCGACGTGCAGCGCCACGTCGTGCACTGCAGGGGCCGGCGCGTCGGGATAGCCAAAGGTGAGACCCGACACCTCGCAGGCGACCGGCGCGGTGGATCCCGCGGCGGGACGGCTGCCCTCGTCGCTGGACGGCGGCCGCAGAGGAGCGTTGGACGAGGAGGTGGGGGGCGCGGAGCGTGGAGCATGCGACGAGCTCGCGCCCACATCCCGCCGCGCATCCGAGCGCTTCAGCACCCAGAGGAAGAACGGCACTCCCAGGAAGGCGGTGATCACCCCGATGGGAAGCTCGACCGGGGCGGCAACCGTGCGGGCCAACGTGTCGGTGAGGACGAGGAAAGTGGCTCCGAGCAGGGCCGAGGCGGGGATCAGGAAACGATGGCCGCTCCCCCAGAGCATGCGCACGACGTGCGGCACGATCAGTCCGGCGAAGCCGATCACGCCTCCCACGGCCACTGAGGCGGCCGTCAGCAGCGAGGCTACGCCATACGCCAGGTACTTGCTCTGCTCGACGCGAACCCCGAGGTGCGCGGCGGTCTCCTCGCCGATGGACAGCAGGTCCAGCGGTCGGGCGAGGGCGATCAGCACGGCCAACCCAGGTAGGAGGTAGAGAGCCAGGATGGCGGATGCCCCCCAGGTCGCGCCGGACAGGCTCCCCATCATCCAGAAGACCGCGGAGCGGAAGCTCTCCGCATCCGCGAAGGTCAGCGCCAGCAGGATGCAGGCGTTGAAGAAAGCCGCGGCGACCACTCCGGCCAGGAGGAGGATGCGCGTGTCGAGGGTTCTGCCGACCGACACCGCGATGCGGAGCACCAGCAGGATCGCCGCGGCCGCCCCGGCGAAGGCCGCGAGCGGCAGCCCCCAGGCGGTGGCCGCCACACCCAGAACGATGGCGAGCACCGCGCCCAGCGCCGCGCCTCCCGAAACCCCCAGGATGTACGGTTCGGCCAGGGGGTTTCGGAGCAGTGCCTGAAAGGTCGCGCCGCTGGCGGCCAGGGCCGCCCCCACGAGCGCCGCCAGCACTGCCCGGGGAAGGCGGATTTCGCGGACGATGGCAGCCGCGGTCGCGTCTCCACGACCGGTGAGCGCCCGTGCGATCTCACCCGGCTCCAGCGTCACCGCCCCCAGCCGCACCGCCAGCAGGAAGGCGGCGCAGAGCGCAGCCAGCAGCAACAGCAGCCTCGCCGCCGGCTTCATTGTGGTTCCATCAGGCGCTGGAGCTCGCGTCGCAGAACCGCCGCGATCTCCGCGATGCCGGGGCCGGGGCGGCTCACCAGGTCCGCAGGGACCGGCGCCACCCGTCCTTCTCGTACCGCCGCGAGCTCGCGCCACCCGGGTTCGCGTCGCAGCCGCTCGAGCGGCCCTACGGAATCGGACCCCACCGGGAGCAGCACCACGTCGGGATCGGAACGGAGGAGGACCTCCACCGAGAGCGGCGGCCACTCGACCCGGTTTCCCACGCCGAGGTCGGGCAGCTGTCCGCCCGCCACGCCGATCAGCTCGGCCAGGTACGTTCCCGGGCCGGCCACGATGGGCGGATCGATCGAGGCGACGAAGAGAGCGGTGGGGCGTCTTCCGCGGGGAACGGAAGCAGCGATGCTATCCAGCCGGCTCCTGATCGACGAAGCCAGGGCAGCGGCCGCCGAATCGCGCCCGACGAGGGTCCCGAGCCGCTCTATGGTACGGTAGATATCGGTGGTGTCCTGCGTACGGATTGCGAAGACGGGGATGCCGAGCCGCTCGATCTGCGGGCGAATGCCCGAGCCCCCCGCGGTCTCGAAGGCCACCACGAGGTCAGGTTTGAGGGCGAGGATGGCCTCCAGGCTCGGGTCCAGGCCCCCGCCGACGGAGGGAAGGTGCGCGAGGTGGGGCTCGAGGTCGTAGCGGGTGCGCCCGACGACCGTCTCACCCGCGCCGAGTGCGAAGAGGGTCTCGGTGCCGGCGGGCAGGAGGGAGATCACCCGCTCGGCAGGCGTGGGCAGGCGCACCTCCCGTCCCACGTCGTCCACCACCACTACCTGCCAACTGCGCTCCGCTGCGGGTGCGGCGGAGTCTGCGCAGCCGGCGACCGCGAGCAGCAGTCCCAACGCCGTCGTGAGACGGCGGCGAGTCATCCTGGACGAACCAGCAAACAAATTCCCCGTCCTTCCCGGAAAGCCTCGGGTGAACGGGGGAGCGGTGAGGAGGCACGGGCGCGCACAGGCGGTCCCGGTGCCGTATCACCCGCTCCCCTCCCTCGAGGGGGTTCACGCGGGAGCGAACGGGGCCGGTCTCCTGGCTCGAGGCAGCTTCGCTCGCCTTCCCAATCCGGGTTTCTCCCGAACCAGTGGCTTGTGGTGGAGAAGGGCTCTCCACCTGAGCGGGCCGTGCCGGCTTGCGCCGGGCCTCTTACAGTGGCGGGGCCGCGCCGGACTTTCACCGGCTTCCGAAAGGCCCCGTTCGCTTTCTTGTGAGAGGGAAGCTAAGCCCGGCGCAGCCGGCGGGCAAGCGCCCCGACACTCCGATTATCCGCCGCGTCGCCAGTCGGTCGCTTGCGCTCGGCCGTCGCGCCGGAGAGCTTTGCGGTCGTTCAGAATTCTCTCCTCAGCCCGAAGCATGCCGATCCGTCTTCTCCGTTCTCTGGCGCTTGCCTGCCTCCTCGTAACCCCCGCTGCCAACGCGTTTGCGCAGGAGCTGGAGTCTCCCCCGTCCCCCGCGTCCGTGCTCGGGCACAGGGTGGGGGAGAGCGGTTGGCTCGCCGAATGGGCCGAGATCGTCGCCTACTTCGAGCGGCTGGACGCGGCGTCTCCGCGCCTGGAGCTGCGTCCGATCGGGGAAAGCGTGCGTGGTCGGCCGATGATCATGGCGGTGATCACCTCGGTCGAGAACCACCGGCGCCTCGAGGAGATCCGAGCCGCACAGGCCCGCCTGGCCGATCCGCGCACGCTGCCGCTAGCCGAGCTCGACCGTCTGGCCAACACCCAGCCCGCCGTCGTGTTCATCGGCGCCTCGCTGCACGGCAACGAGATCATGGGCACCCAGATGGCCATGGAGCTCGCCCATTCGTTGGTGACGGACAGCACCCTGGTCCGCGCCCTGGACGATGTGGTCGTGCTGCTGGTGCCGGGGATGAACCCGGACGGGCTCGACATCACGCGCGACTGGTGGCTCCGCACCCGCGGAACAGAGTACGCACGATCGCCGATGCCGTGGCTGTACCACCACTACACCGGCCACGACAACAACCGCGATTTCTTCATGGTCACGCAGCCGGAGACGGAGGCGGTGACCCGCGTGCTCTACCGGGAGTGGTTTCCGGAGGTCGTCTACGACGTCCACCAGATGGGCAGCGATGGATCCCGCTTCTTCGTTCCCCCCTTCGACGACCCGCTCAATCCGAACATCGACCCGCTGCTCGTTCGGTTGACGAACCTGGTTGGTGTGCAGATGGCGCTCGACCTCTCCGAAGCGGGCAAAACCGGAGTCAGCCATGGCGAACGCTACGACCTCTGGTGGCACGGAGGAGCGCGCACCGTGCCCGCCCGCCACAACATGGTGGGGATCCTGACCGAGGCGGCCAGCGCGCAGTACGGCGATCCGATTCGTCAAAATCCCTCCGAGCTCTCCCAGCCCCAGCGCGGGTCCCTCTACCCCGAACCCTGGCCGGGAGGCGAGTGGACGCCACGCGACATCGTCGAGTACGAGCTGGTGGCGGCGACCTCGCTGGTGCGGCTGCTGGCGCGCGAACGCGAGCGCTTCGTGCGCGACTTCGCTCGCCTGGCCATGCGCCAGGTGGAGCTGGGAACGGCGGGAGATCCGTTCGCCTTCATCATCCCTGCGGGGCAGCGCGACCCCGGCTCGGCAGCGGAGATGCTGCGGGTGCTCAGGCGCGGCGGCGTGGAAGTGCACCGCACCCAGGGCGAGCTGCGGGCAGGAGGGAGGGTCTTTCCGGCGGGCTCGCACGTGGTGTTGATGGCGCAGCCCTATCGCGCTCACGCGAAGGACCTGCTCGAGGCCCAGTCCTACCCCGATCTGCGACTCTATCCCACAGGCCCCCCGCAGCCCCCATACGACCTCTCGGGCTGGACGCTCCCGATGCAGATGGGCGTGGAGGTGGTCGAGGTCACGGAACCTTTTCCCACCGCCGGCCTGAGCCGGGTGGACAGCATCGAGACCCCACCGGCAAGGCTGCGCGGTGAAGGAAGATACCTTGCTCTGGATCCACGCCTGAACGCCACCCATCGCGCGGTACACGAGGTGCTCGGCTCAGCTTCCGGTGGGAGAGTGGTGTTTTCCTCCGCGCCCATAGATGCGGGGGATGAGGAGTGGCCGGCGGGGACACCGGTCGTCACCGGGCTTCCCGACCTCTCACGGCGCGCGGAGCGATGGGTCCACGAATGGGGGATCGAGGCGGCCGCGCTTCCGGAGCTGCCCGACGGGCGTGAGCTGCGTCGGCTCAGGGTCGGTCTCTACCGCCCGTGGGTCGCCTCCGCCGATGAGGGCTGGACGCGATGGGTGTTTGAGCGCTGGGGCGTGCCCTTCGATTCATTGCGGGACCGGGAGGTGCGTGGCGGCGGGCTGCGAGACCGGTTCGACGTGATCGTGGTGCCGGATATCTCCTATCGCGACCTCATGCGGGGGCTGGATCCCGCACGCAGCCCCGCCGCCTACGCGGGTGGGATCGGCGAGGAGGGGGCATTGTCACTCGCGGAATTCGTGCGCAGCGGTGGCACGCTGGTGCTGCTCGACTCCTCCTGCGAGTTCGCCATCCAGGAGCTTCGTTTGCCGGTGCGGGACGTCACCCAGGAGCTGACGGGTAATGAGGCGGAGCAATGGTATGCGCCAGGCTCCCTGCTGCGGGTACAGTGGGACACCTCTCACCCCCTGGCCGCAGGCATGCCGGACGAGAGCGCCGTGTTCTACAGCCGGAGCCCGGTTTTCGAGGTGGACGAAGGAACATCCGGCGTGCGGGTCGTGGGGCGCTATCCGCCAGAGGACCTGCTGTTGAGCGGCTATGCCCAGGGAGAGGAGCAGGTGGCTGGGAAAGCAGCGCTGGTCGAAGCCAGGTTGGGAGAGGGGCGTGTGGTGCTCTTCGGCTTCCGGCCCCAGCATCGTGCTCAGACCCACGAGACCTTCAAGCTCCTGTTCAACGCCCTCTACCTTCGCTGAGGCGCGAGCTCGCTCGTTCGCTGAGCGGACCGCCCGTACCTTCCTGCGCCCTTGCCCGCCGTTGGCTTCGGCGGGCAAGTTGCCTTCCGGCATCACGGTCGCCGGGCTAAGCGGCAAACGTCCTCTGGCCTGAACTCTGCCGTGGCCTGTTGACCGAGTGCGCGTTCCGCCCAACTCCCACCTTCTCCCCGGACATGAACGACACGCTGGCGGTCATCCTCGGCGGCGGAGCCGGCACCCGGCTCTTCCCGCTCACCGTTGATCGTGCCAAACCGGCCGTCCCTCTGGCCGGCAAATACCGGTTGGTAGACGTGCCCATCTCCAACTGCATCAACTCGGAGCTGTACCGCATATTCGTTCTTACGCAGTACAACTCCGCGAGCCTGAACAATCACATCGCGCGCTCCTACGTCTTCGACCGGGTACGCGGTGGCTTCGTCACCCTGCTCGCCGCCGAGCAGACGGCGTCGTCCGAGCTCTGGTACCAGGGCACTGCCGACGCCGTCCGGCGCTCCATCCCCCATATCACCAACTTCCCGCATCGCTACGTCATCATTCTCTCCGGCGACCAGCTCTATCGGATGGACTATCGCAACATTCTGGAGCATCACAAGCAGACGGAAGCGGAGATCACGATCGCGGTGACTCCGGTTCGCGCCGAAGAGGCCCCCGGCTTCGGGATCTTGAAGACGGACGACACGCACCGCATCACCGAGTTCTACGAAAAGCCCAGGATCGATGACCTGGCGGGCAAGGAGAGCCCGGTCAGCGAAGAGCTGCGGGAGGCTGGACGGATCTACCTGGCCTCGATGGGCATCTATGTCTTCAACACGGAAGCGCTGCAGGAGGAGCTGGACGCCAATCCGGAGGATCACGATTTCGGTAAGCAGATCATCCCCGGGGCGATCCATTCCAGGAGGGTCTACGCCTACCCGTTCACCGAGTACTGGAACGACATCGGAACGGTGCGCTCGTTCTTCGAGACGAACATCATGCTGGCGCAGCCCCAGCCGGAGTTCAACCTGTACGACGCCAACATGCCGCTCTACACCAACGAGCGCATGCTCCCGCCGGTGAAGATCAGCAACTCCCGCATCGAGCACGCGATCATCGGCGAGGGGGCGGTGATCGTCGACAGCGACATCTCCGACTCGGTGATCGGGCTGCGCACCTACATCGCCGGAGGCACCCGCATCCGCCGCACGGTCACGCTGGGGTCCGACTACTATCCCTGGCAGGATCCATCCGAGCGCAACCCTGTCCAGGGACCCATTCGCCCGGGAATCGGCGAGGGATCGGTGATCGAGGAGGCGATCGTGGACCGCAACGCGTCGGTGGGCCGCGGCTGCGTCATCACCAACCAGCAGCGAATCCAGGAGGGAGAGGGCCCCGGCTTCTACATCCGCGACGGGATCGTGGTGATCCTCAAGAACGCGGAGATCCCGGACGGGACCGTCATCTGAGCGCCGGCGACCACGATGCGCATCTCGTTCTTCACCAACGAGTACCCGCCCAACGTCTATGGCGGGGCCGGCGTGCATGTCGAATACCTCTCGCGCGAGCTGGCGCGCCTGGAGGATGGGGCGCACCAGATCGACGTGTTCTCCTTCGGCGAGCAGGACGAGCAAAAGGGCAATCTGCGGGTACGTGGCATCCGCGCACCCGCCGAGCTGACGGCGCAGGACCCCCGCCACGCCCGACTACTCGATGCGCTGATGCGGGACCTGGCGATGGTGGGCGCGGTCGAGTCGCCGGACATCGTGCACTGCCACACCTGGTATTCGCACCTGGCCGGCTGTCTCGCCCGGCCGCTCACCGGCGCGAAGCTCGTCCTGACTACCCACTCTCTGGAGCCGCACCGCCCCTGGAAGGTCGAGCAGCTCGGCAGCGCGTACTACGCCACCACCTGGATCGAGAAGACGGCCTACCAGAACGCGGACGGCGTGATCGCGGTCTCCGAGGCGATGAAGGATGACGTCCAGGAGCTCTACGGGGTGGAGCCGGATCGAATCCGCGTCATCCACAACGGCATCGACCCGGACGAGTACCGGCCGCGGCCGTCCGAGGCGGTGCTGAGACGACTCGGCGTCGATCCCGCGATCCCGATCGTCCTGTTCGTGGGGCGCATCACCCGCCAGAAAGGAATCCTCCACCTGGTCCGGGCGCTGCCGCTGCTGCGCGGGGACGCGCAGGTGGTCCTCTGCGCGGGCGCGCCGGACACGCCGGAGATCGCTGAGGAGATGCGGTCACTGGTGGAGCAGGCGCGGCGGACGAGCGCGGTGCCGATCGTGTGGCTTCCCGAGATGTTGCCGAAGGAGGACGTGATCGCGCTCTACAGCCACGCCGCCGTCTTCGTCTGCCCCTCGGTGTACGAGCCGTTCGGCATCATCAACCTCGAGGCGATGGCCTGCGGGACGCCTGTGGTGGCCTCGGCGGTGGGGGGAATTCCCGAGATCGTGGTGGACGGGGAGACGGGGCTGCTGGTGCCCCTGCAGGCGGACGACAGCGGCACCTTCGAACCCCGGGATCCGCACGCGTTTTCGGAAGCCTTGGCGTCCGCGGTGAACACGCTGATGGATGACCCCGCGCGGCGCGCCCGCATGGGTGCCGCGGCCCGCGAGCGCGTTCTGGAGAAGTTCAGCTGGTCCGCCATCGCGGCCGAAACACTGGCCTTCTACCGCGACCTGATAGAGGGTCGCTAGCCGGTCGCCGCCGGGGCGGAAGGCTGCGGGTCAGCTTCGTCGCTCGGGGGCGCATCTCGATCGCGTTCCCCCTCCAGAGGTCGGCGCACGCCGGCCGTGGGTCCGCCCTGATCGATCTCAACCGTCGCTCGGTTCACGATGCTGCGCTCCGTCCTGCCGCCCCGGCTCCCAGCTCTGCTTGGCCTCCGCGCCGACGGCATACGGCTGCCCCCTCTCGGCAGCGAGCCAGTCCGCCTCCTGGCTCTGCTTCGGCTCCGCGTCATGGCGTTCGCTCTGGCATTCGGCTCGGCCGCCCTCTGCGCGCGCACTGCAGCCGCCCAGATCGTCCGCTGGAACGATGTCCTCGAACAGGACTCGGCCTGGTACGGTGGTACGGAGGCGCTGCGCATCGCGGACAACGTGCTGCTCTACCAGCACCCCAACGGAGGCTGGGGGAAGAACGTGGACATGGCCAGGCCGCTTCCGCCCGCCGAGCGGGAGCAGGTGGCCCGCGAGAGCCGAACCGTGGAGACCCTCATCGACAACGGGGCGACCTACACCCAGCTCCGCTTTCTGGCGCGCGTCCACGCAGCACAGCCGCACTCCCGCGTCCGCGAGGCCTTCCTGCGAGGGATCGACTACCTTCTGGAGGCGGAATACGAACGCGGCGGCTGGCCGATGATCTACCCGCTGCAAGAGGGCTACTACTCGCACATCACCTTCAACGACAACGCGATGATCGGGGTGATGCGCCTGCTGCGCGACCTGGCCGCGGGCGAGCCGCCCTTCGACTTCGTGGATGACGAGCGGCGGGCGCGGGCGCGCGCGGCGATCGAGCGGGGTCTCCGCGTCATCCTCGACACGCAGATCGTGGTAGACGGCGAGCCGACCGCCTGGTGTGCCCAGTACCACCCGAAAACGCTGGAGCCGATGCCGGCTCGGAGCTACGAGCTGGTGTCGCTGAGCGGCATGGAGAGCGTCGGGATCGTCGAGTACCTGATGGAGATTCCCGCTCCGGGCCCGGAGGTGGTGCGGGCGATCGAGAGTGCTGTCCGCTGGTTTCGGCGCACCCGCATCGACGGCATCGAGGTCCGCACTGTACCCGCGCCTTCGCTGCCCGGCGGCCGGGACCGGGTGGTCGTTGCCGACCCCGACGCGCCTCCGCTCTGGGCTCGCTTCTACGAGATTGGCACCAACCGTCCGATGTTCGTCGGCCGCGACGGAGTGGTCCGGGATCGGCTCGCCGACATCGAGCACGAGCGGCGCATGGGCTACGCCTACCTTGGCTCCTGGGCTCGCGAACTTCTCGAGGTGGATTACCCCGCCTGGCGCGCGCGAATGCAGCGTAGCACCGCCGGCTCTTAGGGCCTGGCAGCGCGCTCACCCTTCGGGACCGGCCGGCGGTTCCAGGCGAGCGTCAGCGATCCTTAAGTGCAGGCATTACAACGGGAAGGAACGCCTCTTGCGCCCTGGGCCGTTTCGCTGCAGTACGGAGCCGAAACCGCAGGACCGGGAGGACGACATGAAGAACCGCGACCTCGACCGAGACCAACCGATCCGGGACGATCTGATGGAAGAGGGAACCGAGAACTCGGTCGAAGGGAAGGCGAAGGACCTGAAGGGCCGGCTCAAGGACGCCGCCGGCGGTCTCGTCGGTGACGAGAGCCTGCAGGCCGAGGGCAAGATCGACCGCGCCACGGGGAAGGTGCAGGACACGGTGGGTCGGATTCAGCGCAAGCTCGGCAAGCGGGACCGCGACATCTGACCCGCTCGGGATCGCGCCGCGGCGCGACGTCAACCCGGGGGAGTGGACGAGGCCCGAGCGATCATGCCACCATCGCTCGGGCCTTTTCACGTGCGCCTGTTGCTTCGCACGCACGCGCTACTCCCGCCAGCCTCCTTGCCGGTTGCCAACGCTGCAAGTATCCTGCGACCCGCGTCACCCAGGCGCTGATCCGGCTACAAGCACATGTGCCGACGACCACGAGGGCCGTCGGCACATGCCACGGCTCGATGCGCGCGCTACCGCGCGCGAGCCGCTTTCACTCGTTCACGGGCGCGACATTCTCCGCGCGGGGCCCCTTGGGATCCTGGACCAGGTCGAATTCCACCCTCTGCCCCTTCGAGAGCGACTTGAAGCCCGTTCCCTGAATTGCCGAGTGGTGGACGAA